>JAIVWR010000048.1:0-8440 GCA_048636435.1 Acidobacteriota bacterium
AACACGGTCACAGGGCCCGTTGAGACCAGTGACCTTGGTTTCACGCTCATGCATGAGCACATCGTTGTGAAATCGCCGGGAGTGGTCGAAAACTTCCCTTCGGTGTGGAACCGGGCGGAGGAGATAGAGCGGGCCGTGACTCTCTTGCGCGATGTGGCGGCCCGTGGCGTGAAGACCATCGTTGACGCCTCCGCCGACCTGGGGCGGGACATCCATTTCGTAGCCGAAGTCGCTCGCCGCTCGGAGATGCAGATCATAGTGGCAACGGGGCTCTACTTCGACGTCCCTCGCTACTTTCGTAGTCGCAGCGCCGACGTTATGGCAGAGCTGTTCCTCAAGGATATCAACGAGGGCATAGCCGGCACGCAGATCAAGGCGGGGATCATCAAGTGCGCTACCGACGAGGAGGGAGCCACCGGAGATATCGAGAAGGTCCTGAGGGCCTGCGCCCGCGTCCACCGTGCCACCGGCGTCCCGATCACCACCCATACCTTTGCCGCCGGGCAGACAGGAACGGCGCAGCAGGACATCTTTGAGTCGGAAGGGGTAGACCTGTCGCGGGTCATCATCGGCCACAGCGGCGACTCCACGGACATCGACTACCTATTGGGGCTGATAGGCCGCGGCAGCTACATCGGTATGGACCGCTTTGGGCTGGACATGTTCCTGCCGACGGCCGATCGCGTCGCCACCATCGCCCAGCTCTGCAAGCTGGGCCACGCCGACAAGATGGTTCTCTCCCACGATGCCAATTCCTACTTCGACTGGTTCGAGCGCCCGCTGATCGAGATGACCGCCCCGAACTGGCACTACAACTTCATCCCTGACACGGTTATCCCCGCGCTACTAGAGAGCGGCGTGACCGAGGACGGGATTCGCCAGATGACGGTAGAGAACCCGCGCCGGATCTTCGAGTGCTGCCAGCCCTACTGAGCAGGGCTCTGCCCGCCCGGCTTTATCAGCAGCAGTAGCATCACCACAGGGGTCTTGGCATAGACCCCGTGTCGAAGCCCAGGGGGCATATGGACCCATGCTCCGGCTTCGGCTTCCAGCGAGTCATCCCCCAGCGTCAAGCGAGCTTCTCCCTGCACGATGTGCAGAATGGCTGGCATTGAGGCCGTATGTTCCGAAAGCTCCTGACCGGCACCAAACCCAAAGAGTACGACCTTCACCTGCTCATCTTCGTGAAGGGTACGACTGAGGATGCCGTCAACGGGGATATCCACCTGCTTGGCCAGATCAGCAATGTACGTATACCTCGAGTTCATCTGCACAACTCCTCGCACCTAACGCCGACTAGAATGACGGCCGCGACATGCGCGTGACGTTTCCGAATCAGGGGGTTTCGGCTCGCCGTCCGGGATCGCCTCCTCCCTCGCGATACCAGCGTCGTTCGGCCTCGCTCAGGCCTGTCGGTGCTGGTCCCCCGAAGAGGGGGGGCATGCGCGAGTTGAGGCCATGCAGCTTGGCCTGCAGCGTAATCCACAGCGAGCGGAGGGGATTCAGGGGCACCATGGCCAGCGGCCTGACCTTCATCAGAGTAGCCAACCCCGCGGTTACGCCGCGTATGTCGTTGTGGGCGTCCACCTCGATGATTCGGCGGTCGGGGTAACGCTGCCGCAGGTCCGCACCCCGATCGTTGATGGCGCACGCCCCTACCACCAGGATGTCGCCGGTTAGGCCCTCCAGATCGGCCTCGTCGAAGCCCCTGCCGAAGACGATCGTGAACCCGCCCTGGCTGGGGTAGTCGTTGCTCAGTATCTCCAGGGCGCATTCGGTGTTCCCCTTGCAGCCCTCGACGCACGCCCGCTCGCGACCCTCGACGATGCGCACGTCGGGGTGAAAGTGGCGCAGCAAGGCGTACGGATAGCGCCTCCGGAAACGGCTGAGGTTGCCGATAACCTCGATGCGGTCGAGCTGTCCCTCGCCCAGCCCCCACTCCGCCGCCAGGCGGAGGTGCTCCACCTCTTCGGTGGCATAGCCCATGACCTTGCAGCCCACGGTGTCCACTGCCACCGTGTCTTGACCGCCGATGAGCACGTTGAGCTGCACGCTGCTCTCTCTTAGCAGGGCCATGGGCGGCACGTGCCCGTTGAAGATCGCCGTTACCCCCTCGATGATGCAGAAATCGGGCTGCACCATCCGGTAGAGGCGAGCGAGGCGAGGGTGCAGCGTCTCGTGGTTGTGAAAGTGCATGCGGTCCTCATCAGTGGGGAACGCTTGCTGGTTCTTCACGCCCAGGGTCATCGTCGTCATAGAGTGTGTCTTCAGCTTGGGCAGACTGAGATAGAAGTTGCCCGGACGCCGCGAGGGGTCAATGAAGGACTCATAGAGCCGCCGGGAAATGCGGATCGGCACCTCCTCGTCCTCCAGGGTGTAGGGCACTGTGCGTCCCTCGTCTAGATAGATTAGCTCGGCGCCGTGCCGGCGGGCGATGTCGGCGTAGCCGTTCACCTCGAAAACAAGACGGGTGGAAACACCGTGGGTGGAGTTCTCCATCAGGGCCAGGCGGTCGTAGCCGTGGTCGCTCAGGTAGGCCAGCAGGGCGTCAACGACGGCAGGGTCCGTGTACATGCCCGCGGAAAAATGGACGCCGTTGGGCTTGAGGTGGACTTTGCTGCCGGCAGGGATGACCTTGGCGATGCCGCCGCATGGCGCAAAGATGGCGTCGAACGCGGTGGGCAAACCGTCGGTTGTGTCGGCGATAGTCACGATGGGGCGCATGGCAGATACCTCCCGATGCGGACCTGACCCTAGTCTAGCAAGCGCAGGCGGCTGGCGAAAGGAGTACGTTGCTAAACATATCGGCGGGGCAGCCTGCTGGCAGCCGTGCTGCTTGCCAAGGCGCTCGTGCCGTTCGTGGCGGTGGGGGCGGCACCAGTGGCACTGGAGGCACAAGAGGGGGTAGACTTCATGACGACGCCAGGGCAAGAGGAGGTGCCAGAACAACCCGATGCCGCGGTGGTGGAGTTTCTAAGCCGGGAATGTAGGAAGGGCTAGGCTATGTGTTCCCTGAGGCTGGGCTTGTCTATCCGGGAGGCTACCCCCGCCGACAATGAGGCGCTCCTTGAGCTGGAGCGCAGCTCGCCGCTGGATCTGGGGGATGCGGAAGTCATCCTCGACCGCAGCCCCGACTACTTCGCCTGTCTTTCCCTCCAGGAGGACGCGCGCGTAGTGGTGGCCGAGGAGGGCGGACGGCTGGTGGGCGTTTGCTCGGCTGCCTGGCACCGGGCACCTCTGCTGGGCAAGCCGCGGGCCCTTCTCTACATCCAGAAGGGGCGCGTCCGCCCCGAGTTCCAGCGGCACCGCATTAGCAGCCTGTTGGTTTGGGCCCTGCTGGAGTCCTGGCGGATGAGAGGGGTGCCTTTCGACTCTGCCTATTGGCTTATCTCCGCCGACAACAGGAGCTCGCTGGCTGCTGTCCAGCGATCTGGCGTCCTTCCCTGGCCTAAGGAAGTTCATCTGGTTGACCTCGATGCGGAGCCTCGCCGGCGGGCAGAAGCTCCTGCGGTGCGCCTCGAGCCCCATCGGGCCCAGGAGGTCGTTGCCCTCCTGAACCGCACCCACGCTGGCAAGCAGCTCTTCGCACCGTATACCGAAGAGCGGCTGCACGCCCGTCTGGGACGCACCCCCGAATATGGCTGGCAGAACTGGTGGGGCATCGAAGGGACGTCTGGTCGCCTGGTGGCCGTGGCTGGCTTGCTGGACCTGGGCCGGTGGTGGCGGATAATGCGGCGATTGAAGGCCAGCGGCGAGGAGACGACGACCAGCGCCGCCGGCGTATTCGATTTCGGCTACGCTGAAGGCGGCGAGCAGCAAATGGTGGAGCTGCTTCATCACCTGCTTGAGGTGACGGCCTCCTGGGGGCGGGACGAGCTCTCGATTTGCCTCGATCCGGAGGACGGCCTGTATCCTTTCCTGCCGGCCACAGCCCGAGCCAGCGTTGTCTTCCGCTTCCTCGCCGCCGGCATTCCTGTGCCCTCAGCCCGCGAGATCGGGCGCATCTATCTGGACCCAGCCTACCTCTAGCCTGTCCCCGCTGCTGCTGGCGAGGCCTGTCGCTTGGCCCGTGGCGGCGATGCGGTGGGCGCTGGGCATCACTAACCCTCCGTTCTCCGCAGCAACGGCTGGCCTGTTGCCCGACGGCAGCGCATCGCTATAATGGCTTCAAGACTCAGCGAGGTCCGTCGCCTGCCAGGAGGGGTTACGATGAATTCCCAGTCTCCCGGACCGCGATTTGCCGTGCGGCGCCAGCCCGATTTCGAGAACCTGCGCCGGACTATCCTGCGTCAGGCTCCGCCAGGACCGGTGCCTTTGTTTGAGCTGTTCGTCGACCCCGGCATGATCGAAGCCGTACTCGAGGAGAAGTTCCCTGTCAATCTGCACCGCTACGTCGAGGAGCCCAACCTGGAGCTCAGCGGGGATGAACTCCCGGGTCTGATGAAGTCCCTCGACATGTACGTCCGCTTCTCCTACGAGATGGGCTATGACTACGTGTCCATGGTGACGGGTTTCAGCCTTCGGCGCAGCCTGAAGGCCGCTGCCGATACCGCCGGGGTTCAGAACTGGCCCGGCGGCCAGCGCTACTGGCAGGACGAGCTCAGCGGCCCCATCCAGAGCTGGGCCGACTTCGAGGCCTACCCCTGGCCCAAAGCCGAAGAGATGCGCCACGCAGCCCTGGAGTTCGTCAACAGCCGCGTGCCGGAGGGGGTGAAGATCGGTGTCTTCCTGTTCGGCGGCATCTTCGAGCACGCTACCTGGCTCATGGGGCTGCAGTCCTTCTCCTATGCCCTCCGCGACCAACCCGACCTGGTAGAGGCCATTTGCCAGCGGGTGGGCGAGCTCGCGACTGCCACCGTCGCCCAGGTGGTCACGATTGACAATGTGGGTATGGTCTTCCTCAGCGACGACCTCGGCTTCTACAGTGGCACCCTCGTTTCGCCGGACGTCCTCCGTCGCCACATCTTTCCCCACTACAAGAAGATCACCGACATCACCCACCAGGCCGGGAGGCTCCTGATCTTCCACTCCTGCGGCAACGTCTACAAGATAATGGACGAAGCCATCGACGACATCGGCGTCGACGCCAAGCACTCGTTCGAAGACAAGATCATGCCGGTGGAGGAGGTCTACCGGCGCTGGGGCGACCGAGTCGCCATCTTGGGCGGCGTGGACATGCACTTGCTCGCTGGCGGTACAGAGGAGCAGGTGCGCGCCCGTACCCGCCAGATCCTGGAGGTCTGCGGCGTCAAAGGCACCGGCTACTGCCTGGGCACCGGCAACACCGCCGCCAACTACATCCCTAAGCAGAACTACCTGGCCATGCTGGACGAGGGGCGTCGCTGGAACCGAGAGCATTTCGGGACCAGCTAAACCCGGCCGCATAGACGCCCGCCTCACTCGCCCGTGGTTATTGCCGCTCCTACTGTCGCTCCCGTTCGGTGGGTGCTCGCCCGATGGGATAGCGTCCGTGCTCCAGAGCGGTGCGATAGAGCGCCAGCGTTTTCTCGCTCGAGATGTCGTCCTGGATATTGTGGATGGGGGCGAAGACGAACCCACCGCCGGGTGCCAGATCGGCGATGCGCCGTCGTGTTTCCTCCTGTACTTCTGCCAGCGTGCCGAACGGCAGCACCCGTTGCGAGTCGCAGGTGCCGCCCCAGAACGTCAGATGCTGGCCGTAGCGGCGCTTCAGCTCTGCCGTGTCGCCCATGCCGGTGGCCGATACCTGGACGGGGTTGAGAATGTCCACTCCGATCTCGATGATGTCGGGGATGAACTCGCTTATGGCGCCGCAGGAATGCATGAAGACCTTGGCCTTCGTTCGCGCCTTGATGGCCTCGATGATGCGGGCGTGCCGCGGCTTGACGAGGCGGCGGTACATCGCCGGTGAGATGAGAGGACGGTCCTGCATCCCCACATCGTCGCCAAAAGCCGCCACGTCCAGGAACTCACCTACCTCATCAAGGAAGCGGCTCCAGGCCCGTACAGCGATCTGGGTAACTCGCTCCAGGAAAGCCTCGGCGAAATCGGGATGGGCCGCAAGATCAAGCATGGACTCGGCGTAGCCGCGGATCCACTGCGGCCTGGCCAGGATGTCGCCGCCCAGTCCGCACTCACCGACTAGTGCGTAGGGCGTTCGCTCGCGGAGGGCTTGCGCTCGCTCGCGCAGTCCCTCATAGCGGCTGGGATCGTCAGGATCGGGCCAGGAGTAGCGCTCCAGGGCCTCCAGGGTGGACTCCTTGATTGGATACTCGACGTAGTCGAAGTAGTGGCCGCCAGCTTTGGGCCGACGCAACTTGGCCCCCCACTGGTCGTAGTAGGTCTCGTAGTCACCCTCGTCGCGCACCTGGAGACGATAGCCGGCGGGTGGGTTGCTCTGGATAGGCCGGAAGTCCACCTCTAGAGCTTGGAGCACGTCCTCGTCGACGCGCGCTAGTTGCTGGAGCATGTCCACGATCTGGATCTCCCGTCCCGAGAGGCCCAGGCAGGCGAGCAGGTCGGCGTAGGCATTTCGGCAGATGCCTGTCACCTGGGTGCTGCCAAGGTCGATGGGCACCCTGTCGGGTTCCTCATGGTTGAGGGCCATAAGCACCCTCTCGCGGGCCAGCATGGCGGTCACTCCTCTCCGGCCGTCCGGCACGCATCCGCTTTGCTGGAGAGCCAAGGCAATAGTATATTAGGATGTCCTGTGAAAGCGAGAGAGCACTCCGTCGGGCTCGACTTGTGGCCGCTCTGGGTGGGAGGAGCGTAATGGGTGTTGTGCGCGTCGTCTTGCACGGTTTTCGGTCAGAGATCGAGGTGCAGCGGGGCGACAATCTCCTGTCAGCGGTGAGGGCGGCCGGCCTGGGCATCGATTCCGAGTGTGGCGGCCGGGGAACGTGTGGCGACTGCCGCGTGCGCTTTCTGGAAGGGGCTCCTCCGGCGGCTCCGGAGGACCACCTTCTCCTGGAGGCCGCGGCTGTAAAGGCTGGCTGGCGGCTAGCCTGCCAGGCTTCGGTTGACCGCGACTGCCGCATCGTCATCCCAGCGCTGGCACCTGCTGCCGCCCTTCGCATCCTTACGGAGGCTGCCGTGCCGGAGTCGGCCCAAGAGCGGCGCGGCGGGCGACGGCTGGCCACTGGCTACGGCGCGGCGATCGACATCGGTACCACCACGGTGGTCTGCTATCTGGTGGACCTGGCCCGGGCGCGGCAAATTGGGGTCACCGCCTTCGCTAATCCGCAGCAGGCCTTCGGAGCCGATGTCGTCTCGCGCATCGTCTACGCTCACCAGGGCCGCGAGCGACTGGCCGAGGTTCAGAGCTGCCTCGTCAAGGCTATCGAGGAGCACTTGGTGGAGCTGTGCTCCCGACACAGCGTTCCCCTCGATGCGGTTTCCAGCCTGACAGCGGTGGGGAACCTGACGATGATGCATCTCTTCCGGGGGGTGGACCCCTGGCCCCTGGGCATAGCACCCTACCGTCCCGTCTTCACCGAGACGCCGCCGGTGGCCGCTGGCGTTCTGGGCTTTCAGCGATTGGGCCACGCCCGGGTGAGGCTCCTGCCGGGTGTGGGTGGGCAAATCGGCTCAGACGCCGTGGCGGGGCTGCTCGCTCTGGGTGTCGCTGGCTGGCGCAAGCCAGGCCTCTTTATCGATCTTGGCACCAACGGCGAGATAGTGCTGCTATCTCGGCGGACGGCGGTGGGATGCTCCTGCGCCGCGGGGCCTGCCTTCGAGGGGGTGCATATCTCCTCGGGGATGGCGGCCGTCGCCGGCGCGGTGGAGCGGGTCGAGGAGGAGGACGGGCGGCTGCAGCTCGACACCATCGACGGAGCGCCGCCCCTGGGTCTGTGTGGCTCTGGGCTGGCGGATGCGGTGGCCGTTCTCCTGCGCCGGGGCCTGCTCTTGCCCAGTGGACGTCTCTTGGGGCCGGGCCAGGTCCCGGCCGACGTGCCATCGGACCTGCGTGCCCGCGTGCGAGAGGATGGAGGACAGCGTCGATTCGTTCTTCACCAGGACGAGTCGGGGAAGCCCATCTTGCTGACCCAAGCGGACATTCGCCAGGTGCAGCTCGCCAAGGCGGCCATCCGCATAGGGGCCGAGAGCGTTCTGGAGGAGGCTGGCGTCGAGCCGCAGGCTGTCGAGCGCGTGTTCGTGGGCGGTGCCTTCGGGAGCTCCGTGCGGGCCGAGAGTCTGCTCGCCCTGGGGATGCTTCCCGAGGCGCTGCGGGGGAGGATCCACCCCGTCGGCAACGTAGCCGGCATGGGGGCCAAACTTGCCCTCATCTTCCCCGAGCGACTGCGAGAGGCGGGGCGCCTGGCCCGGAGGATCCGGCACGTACCCCTGGCGGAGAGGCCCGACTTCGCATCGCGCTTCGCTGCCTACCTCGGCTTTCCGGAGCCGTAGGCGTCACAGCTCGCGGGCCAGCGCCCTGGCCATCGCCTCGATATGCTCGGGCGTG
>JAIVWR010000049.1:0-8100 GCA_048636435.1 Acidobacteriota bacterium
CGGTCGGGGGCGGCGGCGGCGCCGCCGGCCACTGCATCGTGGCGAAGGAGCTTAATCCTGCCATCCAGGTGATCGGCGTCCAGGCCGAGCGAGCACCCGCGGTCTACCGCTCCTGGCGAGAGAAGAGGATCGTCGAGCTCGATTCCGCCGACACCTTCGCCGAGGGCCTGGCCACCCGCTCCGGCTACGAGCTGCCCCTGCGGATCCTGTGGGAGCGGCTGGACGATATGCTGCTGGTCAGCGAGGAAGACATGGGCCGCGCCATCCTCTACCTGCTGGAAACGACCCACCTGCTGGCGGAGCCCGCCGGTGCAGCCCCCACAGCCGCCGCATTCAAGCTGGGCGAACGGCTGGCGGGCAAGAAGGTTGTCCTCATCCTCAGCGGCGGCAACATCACGCTGGAGCAGCTACGCGCCGTCATGGACTCGGCGACGCCCTTCTGATCCCCACCTCTGCCGTGCCAGCGGGCCGATGCGCCCCTCCAGGCAGTCCACTTCGTCGGCACCGATCACCCGGGGGCGCGCAGCCGCTTCGCCCGGCCGTCGGGGGCGAAGAAGTAGCGACTGGCCCACAGGGACACGTACACCAGGCCGACCAGCACGGGCACCTCGACCAGCGGCCCAACCACCGCCGCGAAGGCCTGGCCGGACTCCAGGCCGAACACGCCGATGGAGACAGCGATGGCCAGCTCGAAGTTGTTGCTGGAGGCCGTGAAGGAGAGGGTGGCCGTATCGGCGTAGCGAAAGCCCAGCCGCCAGGAGAGGACATAGGACACGCTGAACATGATCACGAAGTAGAAGAGGAGCGGCACCGCGATCCGCAGCACGTCGAGGGGCAGGTCGACGATGTACTCGCCCTTGAGCGAGAACATGACGACGATGGTGAATAGCAGCCCAATGATGGCGGTAGGGCTGAGCTTGGGCATGAACTTGGTCTCGAACCAGTCGCGCCCCTTGGTCCGAATGAGGGAGAAGCGGGTGATGATTCCGGCCACCAGGGGCACGCCCAGGAAGATGAGCACGCTGCGGGCCACGTCCCACATGGAGATGTGCACCTCTTGGGCCTCTCCCCCGCCCCAGGGTATCCAAGTGGAGGCTACGCTCACAAAGAAGAAGGCATAGACCGAGTACAGGAGTATCTGGAACACAGAGTTCAGGGCCACCAGCACCGCGCAGTACTCATTGTCGCCGCGGGCCATCAGGTTCCAGATGAGCACCATAGCGATGCAGCGGGCCAGCCCGACGATGATCAGCCCTACCCGGTACTCGTCCATGTCCGGCAGGAAGATCCAGGCCAGCAGGAACATGAGCACCGGTCCGATGAGCCAGTTGAGCGCCAGCGAGACGCTGAACATCTTCCAGGCGGTGGCCACCTTGGAGAGCTGCTCGTACTGGACCTTGGTGAGCACCGGGTACATCATCCACAGCAGGCCGATGGCGATGGGCAGAGAGACGGTATCGATGCGCAGGGCATCGAGGGCGTCGGCGATGTCGGGCCAGATGCGGCCCAAGCCGACGCCCAGGGCCATGGTCAGGAAGATCCACAGGGGAAGGAACCGGTCAAGCAGGCCGAGCTGTCCGGCGACGCCTGCCGTTTGCGGCTGGGCACCGGCTTCTGATGTCATTGGTCGCTTGCCTTCAACGGTCGTCGGCTACATGCCGGCTCGCTGCCTGCGTAGCTGCTGGAGGAGCATATTCAGGTCTCGCCTCTCCATGAAGTGAATAGCGTTCTGCGGGCACACTGACTGGCAGCTGGAGCACCCGACAACGCAGTTGAAGGGGCGCGCCACGTCCAGCTTCTCCTCCACCGCCTCGTACACGTCGTGGCCACAGAACTCCAGGCACTTCAGGCAGTCGTCGCAGAGCTCGGGGTTGATGATAGGGAACCAGGGGACCTCCTCCCGCGGTATGCCATGGTAGAGTTGACCCATATCGCCTGCCTTTTCGCCGCTAGCGTGGTCGCACCTCCGGATTCGGCCTGACAGCACGTGCGGACGCCACCTCGCGGGCGCTATATCATTCTATGCTGATATACTCTCCCGAAAAAGAAGCACAGGAAGGCTACCGCCGCAGCCGGCATACCTCTTCAGCACGCCTCCGGTCGCCCGGTGTGGGCTTCACCTCCAGGAGACTTGCCCACTTCTGACGGAGCGCAGCGGCAGCCTCTGGGTCCGCCCGATAGAATATCCAGCGGGCGTCCTCCGCATCGCGCCGCGCCTTGACCAGGCCAGCCTGACGCAACACCGCAAGATGGTTCGATACAAGGCTCTGAGAGAGGTTCAGCATGTCCTCGATCTCGCAGACGCACGACTCCTGCCTGGTGAGCAGAACGAAGATGCGCAGGCGCGTCTCGTCTGCCAGTGCCTTGAGAGCAACCAGAAGGTCTCGCGTCACCAGCGCGGCGGGTTCAAGCGGACGCCGAGCGACCATGATGCACTGAATGCAACATTACATCAGCCTTCGCTGATATCATAGGGCCGCTGAGGCCTCACGTCAAGGCCAGCTTGGGGGCGGGGCACGGACGCCCGCCTAGAATAGGCGAGGCCTGCCGCGGTGGGAGCGAGCTGGCGGCAGCTCGCCGACGATGGGCAGGTAGATGCCGGCCTTGACGATGCAGTACTGGACGAAGAAATCGCCCGCCAGCGAGGACAGGCCAACGAAGGCCAGCAGCCCTCGCCAGAGGCCGGCGGTGGAGCCGATGGCGCCGAGGGCTATCGGGATCACCAGCCCCAAGAAGATGGTGCCGCCATAGAAAGCGGGCGAGATGCTTCCCGCCACGAGCTCGTGCAGCGAGCGCCTGGCGGCAGCGCCGGCGTTGTTGGCGAGGGCCAGGTACAGCAGGACAAGCGCGGCGCTGGATACCACCACCCAGAGCTTGATCGCCTCCAAGAGGTCGATGTCGAACACCTCGCCGGCAGCAGCCGCCACTACCAGAAGCAGGGCCGCGCCCCCTCGAAGGGCGTAGGCGACGTAGAGGAAGGGCAGGACAGAGATGTTCCAGAAGGGGATAGCCTTGGAGACAAGATAGACGAATCCCTTGTATACCAGTATCAGCGCCACCCCCAGGATGGAGACGGCCAGCATCGCGGAACCAAAGGTGCTATCCCTCACCCCGGGCAGGACGTACAGGATGGCTCCTGCCAGGAAGAGGATTATCCCCAGGAGACCGCGGCTGATCCAGGAGCTGTGGGGCCTGAGGATCATGCGCCAGGAGCGCTGCCAGCGCCCCAAGAAGGCAAGGTGGGCACCGCCCGCCAGCACAGCCGTCACGACGATGCTGATGATCAGGCCGGCGTCGTAGTCCAGGGCGAGGGAGAAGAGCCAGACGCCCGCCCCCACGCCGGAAAAGAAGTGAGCGATGACGATGAGCAGACCTCGTCCCTCGATCCACTCCCTCTGGGGGCGATAGGGCAGCATCAGGTCCTGGAGGCGCTGTTCGAGGGCATCTATCGACGGCACGTCATCAACCCTAGGGAGGCAAATAGAAGATCGAGGGGCAGGTGCCCGCCTCTTCGCGCAGGCGGAAGGCGCTCCTGTCCTCGATCAAGCGGCTGACCTCGCTCTGGCGGTCGTGCAGGTCGCCGAAGGTTCTGGCGTTGGCAGGACAAGCGGCCACGCAGGCCGGCTGCAAGCCCCTCTCCACCCTGCTCAGGCAGAAGTCGCACTTCTCCACGATGCCTGTAGGATGCTTGGCATAGGCCAGGGCCTCGTAGGGGTTGACGCCGTTGCCGGGGAAATAGGTCCAGTCCTGGGCCTGGTAGTAGCGAGAGCCATAGGCGCACACCATCACGCAATAGCGACAGCCCACGCACTTGTCGGGGTCGATGGTCACGATGCCGTCGGCCCGCTTCTGGGTGGCCCCTGTGGGGCAGACCTCCACGCAGGGGGCCAGGCGGCAGTGCATGCAGAGGAGGGGCAGGGAGAGCCGCCGCACGTTGGGAAAGGTTCCCAGCTCCTGCTCGAGCACCCGCGCCCATAGAGTGCCGGGCCGGGTGCCGTTCTCCGCCTTGCAGACTACCTGGCAGGCGTGACAGCCGATGCACCTCTTGAGGTCGATGACCATCCCGTACCGCACGAGCCGCTCCCCTAGGCCCTGTAGACCTTCACCCTGGCGTCGCCGTCGATTGTCAGGGACACGAGGTCGATGTGCTTCAGATCAAAGGTCAGCAATGAGTTGAAAAGGACGCCCCTGTCCTTGGCCAAGGGCGTGCCCCCTGCCCAGTGACCGCCGTTGCCGGCGATGGCCACCACCTGGGGGTGGATGGCTTCGATCAGCCTGGCCCTGCCCTTCAGGCGACGGCCCCCTATCGATTCCACCCAGACCGGGTCGCCGTCGCTGATGCCCTTGTCGCTGGCCGTGCGCGAGTTCATGCAGATGAAGTAGCTGTAGGGGTCGCTGCGGCACACCTCCTCCAGCCAGGGGTTCTCATACGCCTGGGGGAAGGTGTGCCAGGGCGCCTGGCAGTGGATGGCCTGGAGGTCGCATGGCGGCTGGGGCTGGAGGGCCTGGCAGGGACGCCAGTCGGGCAGAGGCAGGAAGCCGGACGTATCGATGTCGCCCATCCCCCTATCCTCAGCGACCTGTCTGATCTGCTCGCCGAGGCGAGGGACCCACTCGTGGTAGAGGGGTACGCGAGCCCGGCTGAAGGGCTTCCAGTAGGCCTCCTCCAGCCGCTTGGGCCAGGTGAGGACGCCGTTCTCCTTGAACCACTCCAGGCCGTGCTCCGGCCCGAACCAGCCCTTGCAGACGCTGTCAGCTATCTGCTCCCAGGAATACTCTCCCTCTGGATTCAGCGCGTGGGGTGGCTTGAGGCCGTACAGGAGGTTGGCGCTGGCATTCATCCGATCGGAGAAGCCCACCCTCTGGCCGATCTCCAGCAGCACCTCGCAGAAGTGGCGGCGCTCGTAGAGGGGCTCCACCGCTGGCTGGCGGATGTGGTAGCACCAGTCGCCCGTGCCCGCCGACAGGCCGTGGCCCAGCCGGTCGGGCAGGGGGTCCAGCCGCTCCAGGTAGCAGGCATCGGGGAGGACGATGTCGGCCAGAGCCTCAGCGGTCTCGTCAGAGAAGAGGTTGAAGGAGATGACGAAGCAGTCCTTGAAAGCCTCAAAGCTCACCTCAGGGTCGGCCAGGCCCATCAGCAGGTTGGAGCCGCAGTTGATGAGCACCTCCGGCTGATAGTCGCGGGATGACCTGTCGCGGACGGCTGCCGCGAGGGGCAGCAGGCAGGTGGTGATCGGCCAGCCGCCGAGGCCCCGCCAGTTGTGGGGCTGGGCAGACTCGACAGGCTTGCCGCCCACCCTCTGGGGCTCGTTGGGCAGGACGAGGCCGTCGTCATCGGCCTGGGGCGCCCAGCGAGGCATCCCCGTCTGGGGATGGCCGTATGACAGCGGATCGCAGCCCAGGAGGCCACCGGGCACGTCGCTGGCGCCCACCACCTCGTTCAGCAGCTCGATGGCCAGGGAGGTGAGCCAGGCGTTGTCGTGGCCGTGAGCCCCTCCGAAGTAGGTGGCGGCTGCCGGCCGATGAGGCAGTTCCTGGCCATCGATGACGACAGTGGTGCCGATCCTGGCCGCCTCCCCGAACTCGCGGGCCACTCGGCGAATCGTCTCTGGGGGAACGGTGGTCACTTCCGAGGCGGCCTCGGGCGTCCACTTGCTGACCCGCTCCCTCAGGAGCTGAAGGACTGGCTTGCACTCCCTGCCGTCGACAGCGTAGCTGCCATCGATGGCCGTACCCTCTGCGCCCTCGTCGAAGGGCTTGGCCCTGCCATCGGCGGCGTCCCAGACCAGCGGCTTGCCGGAGGCCTGGTCGCGGGCGTAGTAGCCGTCTGGCCCCACCAGATAGGGGCCGTCGGTGTGGCGGCGGATGTATTCGGCGTCGTAGAGGCCGTACTCGTTGAGCAGAAGGTTCAGGAAGGCGCAGGCCAGGGCACCCTCGCTGCCCGGCCGGATGGGCAGCCATTCGTCGGCCTTGCCCGCCGCCGGGCCCATGTAGGGAGCCACCGCCACCACCTTCATCCCCCGCACACGGGCGTCGGCCATCTTCTGGGCCATAGTGGTGAAGGCGTAGTAGTCAGCAAGGCCCGCTTCACAGCCGAAGATGAGCAGATAGTCGCAATAGGCGACGTCGGGGTTGGCGGCGCTGGAGGCGTGGAGCCTGCCCGCCGTGATGTGTCGAGCCCTGCCCCAGTGGCCGTCATCGCAGATGAAGCTGCTGGGGCTGCCGAAGGCAGGCATGAACACGCCCAGAGCGAACGCCAGGGCTGACGGGGAGACGGGCGTTCCGCAGAGGAAGAGCTTACGGGGGTCCTCCGCTCTCACCCTCCTCAGCTTCTCGGCGATGATGCTCAGGGCCTCATCCCAACTGATCTCCTGCCAGCGGGGATCGGCGCCGATGCCCTTCTCCGGGTTGGTGCGTTTCAGTGGATGGTTCACACGATAGGGATCGTACAGGAGCTGGATGCCAGCGGGGCCGCCGGGACAGAGACGGCCCATCCCCAGGGGGCTCCCGGGGTTGCCCTCAATCATGCTGACGACACCGTTCAGCCGATGGACCAGGATGGCGCACTGGCTGGAGCACATGCCGCAGGCGCTGGCCACCCATGCATCCTCGGGCTGCGAAGGTCCACCCTTAGGCTGAATCAAGGTCCTCCCTCTTCGACGCGCGCGGTGCAGAAGTGTCGGGCAATCAAGATCTAGCATACAAGGGGCGATGTCCGTTAGGCAAAGTTGACCGTAAGGGCCGCCATTGTATACTCGGACTGGTCGATACCCCCTGTCAGGCGTGGATTGGCCCGCCCAGGGAGGCTATCCCCTGGAAGATGGACTTTTCCAGATCAGCCGTCTTGGGGCGTTGCGCTCAATTCGGGGCGCTGTTAAAATTAAACATGCCCGAGATTTAAACTTTTCCCGGGCGAGAAGAACGTGCGAGTAAGTCGGCAAGCTGATTACGCGATAAGGGTAGTGCTGGATCTGTCGCTCCACCGGGAGGCGCGGATCAAGGAGATCGCCCGCCGCCAGGATCTTTCACCATCGTATGTAGGCAGGATCTCCCAGCGCCTGGCCAAGACGGGCATCCTGGAGAACAGGCGAGGCCGCTTGGGTTGCCTGGGCTTGGCCTGCTCGCCGGACCAGATTACCCTTCTGGACGTGATCGAGGCCGTCGACGGGCCTATCAAGATGGACCGCTGTCTGCTGGCCCCAGACGAGTGTGGCCGCGAGTCCTTCTGCCCTGTGTACAAGATGGGACACGAGGTACTACTTCTGGGTGTGGCCAAGCTGAGCAGTGTCACGTTTGCCGGCTTGCTGAACGGCGACCAAACGAAATAGGAACAAGCCCGGCGAGGCTGTTTCTCGCCGGAGGGGTTCACTTTCTGCGGAGGTGCCAAAAATGGCGGGAGTCCTGTCACGCCAGCCGCTGGACAAGGCAACCGTAAAGATCCCGCGAGGACGGATATACATCATTCCCGAGCGGTGCAAAGGTTGCAAGTTCTGCATCGATTTCTGTCCCCGAGATGTCCTTGTGGAAACCTCCGAGATGAACGCTAAAGGGTACCACTATCCGATCATAGCCGAGGGCAAGGAAGACGAATGCATTGCCTGCCAGTTCTGTTCCATCCTCTGCCCTGAGTTTGCCATCTACACCGAGGAGGTCACCGAATGAGTCCCGAAGAGCGTGTGCTGACCGGCAGCCACTTCCTGCTGGGCGACCACGCCTGCGCCGAAGGAGCCATGGCCGCCGGCTGCGATGTTTTTGCCGGCTATCCTATTACCCCCTCCACGGAGACGGCTGAGAGGCTGGCCCTCCGCATGCCGCCGGTGGGGGCCATCTTCATCCAGATGGAGGACGAGCTGGCCAGCATGTCGGCCCTGGTGGGGGCTTCCCTCTCCGGAGCCAGAGTCATGAGCGCCACATCCGGCCCCGGTTTCGCCCTGATGATGGAGAACATAGGGATGGCGGTCATGATGGAGGCCCCCTGTGTGATCGTGAACATACAGCGAGGCGCTCCCTCCACCGGCCTTCCCACCCTGGTGGGCCAGTCCGACATGATGCAGGCCAAGTGGGGCTCCCACGGCGACTACGAGCTCGTGGCCTACGCCC
>JAIVWR010000050.1:0-8090 GCA_048636435.1 Acidobacteriota bacterium
TCGACTACCCTCTGGTAGCACGCCCCGACCACTTCGTGGCGATGTTTCAGGAGGCCTACGAGCGCTACCGCCCTAGCATGGTTAAGGACGGCACCCTCCTTATCGAATCGGACCTGGTCAGGCCCTTTGCGGACGAGGGTCCCTACCGAGGGATTCCAGCGACGCGCATAGCCGAGGAGCTGGGCAGGCGCATTGTGGCCAATGTGGTCATGGTGGGCTTCTTCAGCGGCGCCACCGGCCTGATAAGCCCCCAGGCAGGGGAGCAGGCGATCCGCAATACGCTGCGGCCCCGCCTGGTGGACCTGAACCTTAAGGCCTTCAACGCGGGCTACGACTATGCGAAGAAGCAGGAGGCGTCATGAAGGACACGGTGTTAATTATAGGCGGCGGCATCGCCGGCGTTCAGGCGGCCTTGGACCTGGCGGAGGCCGGCAGCAAGGTGGTTCTGGTAGAGAAGTCGCCCACGATCGGCGGCAAGATGGCCGCGCTGGACAAGAACTTCCCCACCCTGGACTGCTCCATATGAATTGAGATGCCCAAACTCTCCGAGGTCGGAGAGCACGCGAACATCGAGGTCCTTTGCCCTGCGGAGGTGGAGTCGGTGGAGGGAGAGGCAGGCAGCTTTCGTGTGGCCATCAGGGAGCAGTTGCGCTTCGTCACCGAAGACTGCACGCGCTGCGATTTGTGCGTCGAAGTTTGCCCGGAGTGCGTACCGAACGAGTTCGATTCGGGCATGGCGTCTCGCAAGGCCATCTACACGCCCATGGCTCAGGCCGTTCCTGAGCCATACCTGATAGACCTGGACCTCTGCCTGAACGAACCGCCCAACTATTTCCCCTGTGATCGCTGTATCGAGGTTTGCGGACCCAAGTGCATCGACTTCTTCATGCCTCGCGAGCGGACGCTGACCAGGGAGGTATCTTCCATCATCGTGGCCGTCGGCTACGACCTCATCGACCCGGCCCTCTTGCGCCACTACGGTTACGGCAAGCACCCCGACGTCCTCACGTCCATGGAGTTCGAGCGGATGCTCACGCCGATGGGACCCACCGGCGGCGAGATCGTCAAGCCCTCCACCGGCAAGCACCCCGATAACATCTTCTTCGTGCTGTGCGTGGGCTCCCGCGACCACCACTTCTACCGCTACTGTTCTCGCTTTTGCTGCATGTACTCCATCAAGGAGACCTACCAGGCGCTCACCCACGGCGTGAAGGACATCACTGTCCTCTATATGGACGTACGGGCCTACGGCAAGGGCTTCGACGCATTCTTCGACCGCACGCGGGAGGAGGGCGCCAAGTTCGTTCGTGGCCACCCGGCGGACATCAGCCCCAACGGCAAGGGGCTCATCGTGCGCTACGAGAACACCGACACGAGCCGCCTGGAGATGGCCGAGGCCGACATGGTGGTCCTGGCCACAGCGGTGCGGCCTCCCGAGGGGCTGGAGAAGCTGGCCGAGGTGCTGGGGATAGAGCTGGACGAGGACGGCTTCCTGAAGACGGTAGAGGCCGAGGGAGGAGTGATCACCACCACCCGGCCGGGCATCTTCACGGCCGGCTGCGCCAGCGGGCCCAAGGACATCCCCGATAGCGTCGCTGAAGGGAGCGGAGCGGCCGCCACCGCCCTGACCGATATCGAGCAAAGGGAGTGGCCCGAGCCGGAGATGGGCGAACCCATCGAGGACGTGGCGGAACCACGTATCGGCGTGTTCGTCTGCCACTGCGGCTCCAACATCGCCGCCGTCATCGACGTAGAGAAGTCGGTGGAGTACGCCCTCACCCTGCCGGACGTCGTCCACGCCCAGAGTCAGATGTTTAGCTGCGCCGGCAGCCAGGTGGAGGAGATCGCCGAGGCCATCCGTGAGAAGAACATCACCCGGGCGGTGGTGGCGGCCTGCTCGCCCAAGACCCACGAACCGACGTTCCGCCGCGCCTGCCGCCTGGCCGGCCTCAACCCCTACCTGCTGGAGATGGTCAACCTGAGGAACCAGGACTCGTGGGTGCACAAGGACTACCCGGACGAAGCGAACTTCAAGGGCCGCGACATGATCAAGATGGGGGTGGACAAGGCCCGCCTGCTCCAGCCACTGGAGATTACCCACGCGCCGGTGGTTCAGAAGGCGCTGGTGATCGGCGGTGGCATCGCTGGCATGACCGCCGCTGCCAACCTGGCCCAGCAGGGCTACGAGACCCACCTTGTGGAGAAGGAAACGGAGTTGGGTGGCATGCTGCGGCGGCTGGGACGGCTCGCCCCCGCCGGCCCGAATGCGCGCGACCTGATAGAGGAGAAGAAGAGAGAGGTAGAGGAGGCCGGCGTCCACCTGCACCTCGGCACGGAGGTCGAGCTCATCAGCGGCTTCGTGGGCGACTTCAGCGCTCGCCTGACCGATGGCGAGGAGCTACAGGCAGGCGCCATAGTCCTGGCCATGGGCTCGCGACTCTACGAGCCAACCGAATTCAACTACGGCAAGGACTCCCGCGTGGTCACCAACCTGGACATAGAGGAAATGATGCCTGACGTGCCTGGTGAGCATGTCACCTTCATCGGCTGCGTGGGCTCTCGCTGCAATAGCACCGGCTGCTGCCGCTACGGCTGCACAAACATGATTGGCGAGGCGCTGAAGTTGCGCCGAGCCGGCAAGAAGGTGCGCATCCTCTACCGCGATATCCGTACCTTCAGCCGCGAGGCCGAGGAGATGTATGAGGATGCCCTGAGAGAGGGCGTCCAGTTCTTCCGCTACGAGCCCGACAGCACGCCGGACACGGTCATCACCTACTCCGACGGTGCCGTGTCGCTGAGTGATGAGCTCACGGGCGTGGAGCTGAGTATCCCCACCGACTTGCTGGTGCTGACGGTAGGGCTTAGGCCCCAGGAGGAAACCGTCGCTGAGCAGCTTACAGTTGCCCGTAGCGAGGACGGCTTCCTGCTGGAGCGCCACCCCAAGCTGGGCCCCGCCGAGGCAGCCTCGCCCGGTATCTACCTGGCAGGGACAGTCCAGTACCCGAAGGATGTGCGAGAGAGCATCGCCCAGGCTCTGGCCGCAGCGTCCAAGGCCGGACTGATCTTGGCTCGCGACACCATCGAGAAGGAGCCCATCACCGCCCAACTGGTCGAGGACAAGTGCATAAAGTGCGGCATCTGCGTTTCCAGCTGCCCCTTCGGCGCCATCGAGCTCATCGGCAAGGTGAAGGAGGGCACTATTGTATTCCACGAGGCAGCCTGCACGGGGTGCGGCAACTGCGCCGCCGTCTGCAACTACGACGCGGTCATCATGCCCTACTTCACGAAGGAGCAGATCCTCGCCCAGATCGACGCTGCCCTGGTCGAACGGCCTGAGGACAAGGTCGTGGTCTTCACCTGCAACTGGTGCTCCTACCCCGGCGCCGACCAGGCGGGCATCGAGAAGATCCAGTACCCGCCGTCGTCCCGCATCATCAGGTTGATGTGCTCGGCCCGCATCGAGGAGGAGTTCATCGCTCACGCCTTCGAGAAGGGAGCAGGGGCAGTGCTGGTCACGGGCTGTCGGCTGACCGAGAAGGGGTCCGACTGTCACTACAACTTCGCCAACAAGCAGACCGCGAAACGATTCCAGTTCTGGCATCGCAAGTTCACCCGCCAGGGTATCGATCCTGAGCGCCTACAGCTTCACTGGAACTCGGCGTCCGAAGGCAAGGAGTGGGCCGCCAAGATGCGAGCGATGCACGAGGTGGTCCAGAACTATGCGCAGAAACTAGCCGAAGGAGTGGCCAGCGGTGAGCCAATCAGTTGATACCATATTGCTGAAAGACGAGACCTGGGAACGGGTCGATAAGGCCACGGGAGGGGCGGCAGCGCCTTGCTTCCAGTGCGGCGTCTGCACGGCCATCTGCCCGTTGGGGCTGGTGAAAGGCGAAACTATCAGCATTCGGAAGATGGTTCGCCAGGCTCAGCTAGGGTTGCCCGGCTGGGCCGATGGCCTGTGGGAGTGCACCACCTGCCTGTGGTGCGAGAGCCGTTGCCCCCACGAGGTAGACATCACAAAGGCCATTCTCGGCTTGCGCCAGCTGGCCTGGAAGGAGCGGGAGGTCCCCGAAGGCCTTCCCACGCTGCTCTGGGACATCTACTTCGATGGCAATGCCTGGGGCCGTCCGCCGTCGGAGCGCCCTCTGTGGACGAAAGGCATGACCGTCAAGGAATTCTCGCCCGATGACGAGATCCTTCTCTACGTGGGCGACGACGCTGCCTACGACAGGCGCATCCAGAAGGTGGCGCGCGCCCTGGTGTCGGTGCTCGAAGCGGCAGGGGTGACTTTCGGCACCCTGGGAGAGCGCGAGCCCAGTTGCGGCGACGCCGTAAGGAGCGTGGGCCACCAGGAGTACGCGGCGGAGATCATAGACGCCAACGCCCGCCTCTTCCAGGAGGCGGGGGTGAAGACGGCGGTCACCGTCTCTCCCCACTGCTACGATATGTTCGCCAACCGCTACCCCAACCTCAGCGGCGACTTCCGCCCTCTGCACTACAGCCAGTACCTTCTGGAACTGATCGAGGGAGAGCGCCTGAAGTTCGAGAACGAGTTGCCATTGAAGGTAACCTATCATGACCCCTGCTACCTGAGTCGTCGCAACGGCATATGCGACGAGCCTCGCCAGGTCCTTCAGAGCATCCCCGGCCTCCAGCTGGTGGAGATGGAGCGTAGTCGCGACGATACGCTCTGCTGCGGCGGTGGCGGCGGCCGGATGTGGATGGAGACAGCAGCCGGCGAGCGGTTCTCCGACCTGAGGATTCAGGAGGCCGCAGAGACGGGGGCAGAGGTGGTGGTCACCTGCTGTCCTCACTGCCTGTCCTGCCTGGAGGACAGCCTGAACGTAATTGGCAAGTCGAAGCTGCGGGTGATGGAGCTCGCCGAGATAGCCCACCTGGCTCTGCAGAGTCAAGCGGTGACTAGCGAAGTCGCCTCCGGGAGGTCGTAAACGATGACCAAACCACTGTACGGTGCCAAGGAAGCCAAGGCCATCTGGGTGTACTTAGAACACGAACAGGGTCAGTTGGCGGGTGTATCCCTGGAGCTGGTGGGCAAGGCCCGCGAGCTGGCCGACGGCCGGGGCATCCCCATTGTGAGCGTTGTCCTGGGCGACCAAGTGAGCGGCCTGGCCGAGGAGGCTATCGCGGCCGGTGCCGACGAGGTGCGAGTGGCGGATCATCCCCTCCTGCGCCAGTACACCACCGATGGCTACGCAAAAGTCATCACGGAGCTCATCCTCGAGGGGAAGCCGGACATCCTTCTCCTGGGAGCAACCCCGGACGGCCGCGACCTGGCCGGCCGCATAGCTGTGCGGCTGCGCACCGGCCTCACCGCCGACTGCACGGACCTGAAGCTGGAAGAGAAATCGGGCCTGCTGATCGGTGAGGTGACCGGCTTCGGCGGCGGCGTTCTTGCCTACATCAAGTGCCCGGACAATCGGCCCCAGATGGCCACCGTGCGCCCAGGGGTGTTCGCGGTGCCTCAGCCCGACACCGCTCGCAAGGGCAAGGTCGTCAGTGTGCCAGTGAAACTGACTGAGAAGGACATCAAGGTTCAGGTGCTGGAGCACGTTGTGGGCGGCGGGGTGGACATCACCAAGGCCGAGGTGCTGGTGGCCGCTGGCAGGGGCTGCCACGGCGACTTCGCCCTCGTCAATGAACTGGCCAGCCTCCTGGACGGCGAGGTGGGATGGTCGCGCGTGCCCGTGGACGAGGGCTGGGTGTCGCGAGATGGCATGATAGGCCAGACCGGCTACGTCACCCGTCCCAAGCTGGCCATCGTCTGCGGCATCAGCGGGGCGTTCCAGTTCACCGTAGGCGTCGAGAAGGCCGAGACCATCGTAGCCATTAACATCGATGCAGAGGCCCCGATCTTCGAGGCGGCCGACTACTGCATCGTCGATGACATGTTCAACGTTTTGCCGCCCCTCATCGAGGCTGTCAAGAAAGCCCGCGGCGGCAACGGCGGGAGGTAAGAGCGATGCGACCGCTACACATTATCGCCTGCGTGAAGGTGGTCCCCAAGCCGGAAGAGGTGAAGATAGACACCGAGGCTATGACTATCGAGCGGGGTGACGTTCGCTCGGAGATCAACCCCCCGGACATGAATGTCCTGGAGATGGCCCTTACCCTGAAGGAGCAGCACGGCGGCAAGGTTACCATCGTGGCCATGGGGCCACCACTGTTCGAGCCCTATATGCGTCTGGCCCTGGCCATGGGAGCCGACGAGGCCTACCTGCTGAGCGATAGGGCCTTCGCCGCGGCCGACACCCTGGCCACCTCCTACGCCTTGGCCCAGGGCATCCGCAAGATCGGCGACTACGACCTCATCCTCTGCGGCGAGGAGTCCTCCGACGGCGCCACCGCCCAGGTGCCCCCAGGCATCGCCGAGTGGCTGGACACTTCGCAGATCACCTACGCCGAAGACCTGGAAGTACTGCCGGACTCGAAAATGGTGAAGGCCAAGCGAGAGCTGGCCGGCGGATACGAGGTTATCCAGGTGCCGCTGCCCTGCACAGCCTCGGTGAAGGTAGGAGCCAACGAGCCGCGCTTCATGGACATGGAGCGCAAGGCCTGGGCGGAGGCCGACGGTCCAGTCACCATCTGGGCCGCCAGCGACATAGACGTTGAGCCGGAGATGATAGGGCTGCCAGGCTCGCCGACCATCGTGGATGGTCTGGCCCAAGCCGAGGCCATGGAGAGAAAGCGCGAGTTCCTGACGGGCACGCCGGAAGAGCAGGCGAAAGCCCTCATCGAGCGCCTGCGGCCTTACCTGTAGCCAACCAGACCATAGATAAGGAACCCCAAGCACAAGCCCCCGGCCGGATGCGTCCACAAACGAAAGCCGAACGCAGCGGGCGGGAGTCTTCTTCCCTCATCCCCCCTGGGTGAGCCACTTGCCCAGCCACTGACGGTCGTCCAGCACCTGGGCGCAGGCTGAATAGGGGTCAAGCTCGCCTGCGGCCACCCGCTCGGTGAGGTCCTTCAGTTGTCCGTCCTTCTCGGCGAAATCCAGGAAACGCGCCCGCACCTTGCGCTGGAGCATCTCCAGGAACTCCTCGCGGCGGCGCTGACGGCGGCGCTTCTCCAGCCCGCCGTTCTCCTCCTGGATGCGGCGGCGACGCTCCAGTTCCTCGTGCAGCTCATCGATGCCGATGCCACGGTGAGCCTGGGTGAGCACGACCGGGATGGGCTCGCCCGGCTTCATCGCCACGAACGCCTCCAGCTCAGCCTTCATGCGCGGGGCTCCCTCACGGTCGGCCTTATTGATGGCAAAGACGTCGGCGATCTCGAACAGACCCGCCTTCATGGCCTGGACGGCGTCGCCAGATTCGGGCGTGAGCACGACAATGACGATATCGGTGGCATTGATGACGTCCAGCTCTGTCTGGCCAACGCCCACCGTCTCCACCAGGATCACGTCGCGGCCGCTGGCATCGAGGAGCTTGATGACGCCCTGGACGGTGACAGGCAGGCCGCCGTGGCTACCGCGAGTGGCCATGCTGCGGATGAATACGCCCGGGTCGAGGTAGTGCTGCTGCATGCGGATGCGGTCGCCCAGGAGGGCACCGCCGGTAAAGGGACTGGAGGGATCGACGGCCACGATGCCCACCGACAGCTCTTTCTCACGCAGGATGGCGGTGAGCTTGTCCACTACGGTGCTCTTGCCCGTCCCCGGGGGCCCGGTGACCCCTATGCAGTAGGCGCGCCCGGTGTGAGGGCCGATGCGGCGCATGATGTCCGCCACCGCCTCGCTCTCTCCCTCCACCAGGCTAATAAGACGAGACAAGGCCAGCGTATCGCCGGCCAGCATTCGCTCCACCAGTCCTGTAACGTCTTGCCCTGTTCTCATTCGATCACTTCTTCCTCACACAGCCCCACGTCCTGGTGCTAGTCCAAGAGGGGCTACACGAGGCTGACGCCACAGGCCATGGCCAGGTCATTCGCCAGCCGGGGTCACCGTCGGGGTTGGCGACTCAATCTCCGCCGTCGGGCTCGGCGTGGGCGACTCAGCCTCCGCCGTCGGGCTGGGCGTGGGCGACTCAGCCTCCTCCGTCGGGCTCGGCGTGGGTGACTCAGCCTCCGCCGTC
>JAIVWR010000051.1:0-7941 GCA_048636435.1 Acidobacteriota bacterium
CCTGCCGAGGAGCCGGAGGCGGAGCAGGAGGAGAAACCTGCCGAGGAGCCGGAGGTAGAGCAGGAGGAGAAGCTTTCGCAAGAGGCGGAAGTGGAACAGACGCAAGAAGCGGCTGAAGAGTCGTCGCAGGAATAGAGGAGGCCAGCCATGACCATGTCTGTCGAGGAGACGGAAGCCCTTCTGAAGAAAGCAGAGCAAGAGCTGGACGGCGCCAAGACCGCGGACGAGATCCGTCAGGCCTGGCGGAAGTACTACCTCCAGGTAGGGCACCGGAGCATGGGAAGGCTGCTCCTCGGTCGCTCGGCTGAGGAGATCGTCGCGCGCAGAAGGTCTCGCGAGCAGGAGTAGGCCGAAGCTGTGGCCACCCAAGTAGCCGAGAAGCTTCCCCCGCACGACATCGAGGCTGAGGGGGCGGTTATCGCCTCTCTCCTGGTGGACGGCGAGGCCATTTTCAAGGTAGCGCCCGTACTGCAACCCGGGGACTTCTTTCGGGAGAAGAACATCTGGGCCTACGAAGCCTGCGTGGCCCTGTGGGAGCGCAACGAGGCCATAAATCAGATCACCCTGGCCCACGAGCTGGCCCGGCGAGGGCGGCTGGAGGAGATGGGGGGCGTGGCCTACCTGAGCCAGCTGGTGGCGGAGCTGCCCACGCCCCTGGGCGTCGAGTACTACGCCCAGATCGTGCAGAGGGACGCCGTCTATCGGCGTCTGATCGATGCCAGCCAGAGGATACAGCAGATGGCCTACCAAGGCGGCGCCGACCAGGCGGCGATGCTATCGCGGGCCGAGGGCCTGCTGGTGGCTGTGCGGGGGGAAAAGCTGGCCAGCGACTTCGTGCACATCAGGGAGCTGCTGGAACGCCATGTGGAGGGGCCGGGGATGGAGGAAGCGGGCGGTGTGTCCGACGGCCACATCCGCACCGGCTTCATGGACCTGGACACGCTCCTGGGCGGGCTCAAGCGGTCCGACCTGGTGATCCTGGCCGCTCGCCCAAGCCTGGGGAAGACGTCGCTGGCCCTGAACATCGCCCGCAATGCCGCCGTGGGCCAGCAGGCCACCGTGGCCGTCTTCAGCCTGGAGACGGCCGGCGAGCAGGTGGCTCAGCGCCTGCTGGCCATGGAGTCTGGCGTCGACTCCACGCGCCTGCGCCTGGGCACCCATAACGAGGCCGAGGAGCGGCGGATCATGCAGGCCATCGGCGTGCTGGCCAACGCCAACATCTACGTGGACGACAGCGCCGTCGTGCGCGTGCCTGAGATGCGGGGCAAGGCCTGGCGTCTGTCCAGAGAGGGCCGGCTGGACCTGATAATCGTCGACTATCTGCAACTCATGCACGGCGGGGTGCCGGCGGAGAACCGAGTGCAGGAGATCAGCTACATCACTCGCTCACTCAAGGAGCTGGCGCGTGAGCTAAACGTGCCGGTGCTGGCCGTCTCCCAGCTGTCGCGGGCGGTGGAGGCGCGGGCCACGCACATCCCCATGCTGAGCGACCTGCGGGAGTCGGGGAGCATAGAGCAGGACGCGGACGTGGTCCTTTTCATCTATCGCGAGGATGCCTACGTGCGTAGGGACGAATGGGAGCGGGTGCACCCCGACCGTCCGGGCGAGACCTATCCGCAAGGCATCGCCCAGATCATCGTGGCCAAGCACCGCAACGGGCCCACGGGTAACCTCCATCTGCGCTTTCGGGAGAAGACGGCTCGCTTTGAGGACCTTCTCGTCATCCCGCCAGAGGAAGAGGGCGGATGAAGCTAGAGCAGGGTCGGTTCGAGGGCTTTCCTGCCGGGGCGTTGGCCACCACCATCCCCAACCTTTTTTTCACTGCTGTCCTGCCCCGCATCAGCGACCCGGCGGAGCTGGTGGTTAGCCTTTACTTCTTCTTTGCCCATGGCCGCAAGAAGGGGCAGCCTCGCTTTCTGACCTACGCTGAGCTGAGCGCGGACCACGTATTGGCTGCTGCCCTCGATCCGTTGGGGGAGGACGCCGTGCGACGGGGCCTCGATGCAGCGGTGGAGCGGGGGACGCTTCTGCGGCTGGATGTGGAGCCTGAGCCTGCGGCAGGCGGGCACGAGGGGCAGGCGCACGAGCTGTACTTCCTCAACACGGCGGCCGGCCGGCGGGAGGCGGCAGCCACCAAGGCTGACCTAGAGGGCTTGGGGCGGCTCCTTCCGCCGCCAACTGAGCCGCCGGAAGTCAAGCCCAACATCTTCGAGCTCTACGAGCAGAACATCGGCCCCCTGACGCCGATGGTCGCCGAGTACCTGAAGGACGCCGAGGAGCAATACCCCGCTGACTGGTTCGAGCCAGCGTTCCAGAGAGCGGTGGAACAAAACAAGCGTAGCTGGAGCTACATCGCTGCGATTCTCAGGCGATGGGAGGCAGAGGGTCCGGACTATGAGAAGGCTGGACGAGATCTTGAAGGGCCTGGGCGCAAGCGCCCCCTCTCCGGGCGATACCGGCATCTCGTCAGTCGCTGAGGCCGGCGAGAGGGTCGAGGAGGGCGTTTGCCCCCTCTGCCGGGGGGCGGGCTTCGTGCGCAAGGACGTGCCCCTCGATGATCCCGACTTCGGTCGCGCCTTCCCCTGCCAGTGCGTGCTGGAGGAGAAGGAAGAGGAGCGGCTGGCGCGCCTGCAGCGGTACAGCAACCTGGGGCCTCTCACGCGCTTGACCTTCGGCAACCTGATGAGCCGCGGCCGCAGCACCGACCCCGGCAAACAGGAGAGGTTCGCGAGGGCGGTGGCGGCGGCCCAGCACTTCGCCGAGGAGCCGAGCGGCTGGCTGGTGCTCTGCGGGCCCAGCGGCTGCGGCAAGACGCACCTGGCGGCGGCCATCGGCAACGCCTCCATCGAGCAGGGACGGCCGGCCTTCTTTGTGGTTGTGCCGGACCTGCTGGACCATCTTCGGGCCGCGTACAAACCCGGCAGCGAGGTCTCGTACGATGAGCTGTTCGAGCAGGTGCGCAACGCTCCCCTGGTGATCCTGGACGACCTGGGGGGTCACAGTGCCACCGCCTGGGCGCAGGAGAAGCTGTTCCAGCTAGTCAACCATCGCTACAACCACCGGCTCCCCACCGTCTTCACGACCGGCGTTCCCCTGGAGGAGATGGACGAGCGGTTGCGCACCCGCCTGAGTGACGCGAGCCTGGCGCAGGTGTTCGTGCTGGAGGACGGGCTGGGCGGGGGGACGGCTGCCTTCGGTGGGCTGACTCTGCCGGTCATCCGCGAGATGACGTTCGAGAGGTTCTGTCCGGGAGGCATAGGTATCAGCGTGGAGGCCAGCCAGAGCCTGCGCAATGCGTTCCGGGCAGCCAAGAACTACGCGGAGAGCCCGGAAGGATGGTTTGTGCTCCTGGGACGCACCGGCTGTGGCAAGACGCACCTGGCGGCGGCCATCGGCCACCACCTGGAGAGCAAAGGCATAACAGTGGAGTTCTGCGTGGTGCCCGACCTGCTGGAGCTGCTGCGCTCGTCCTTTCGGGAGGACGCAGCAGTCGGTCAGTTCGACCAGATCTTCGAGGCGGCGCGCACGACTCCCTGCCTCATCCTGGACGACCTGGGGGTGCACAGCGCTACCCCGTGGGCTCAAGAGAAGCTGTTCCAGATCCTCAACTATCGCTATAACGCCAAGCTGCCGACCGTCATCACGGTGGGTTGCGCTCTGGACGACCTACCCGATTCCTGGGTCTCGCGAATGTACGACACGAAGGTGAGCATGATCTTCGAGATCGAGGCCCCGGACTATCGGGGGCGGCCCAGGAAGCAGGCCCCGCCGCCTCAGCCGGCACGGCGGCGCGGACGCGGGCGGGCCGCTCGCTGAGGACGGCGGCGGCGAGTGTCGCGGCGGGCGCGGAGCCAGTCGCGCAGGGCCGAGTGGGTGGTCGGGAAGGAGAGGTCGTCCCAGGGGATGTCGTCGAGGTCAAACCAGCGGGCCTCCAGCGCCTCGTGGCCGACCTTCACTTGGCCCGTCGGGCGCTGGCTCTGGAAGATTACAGTGAGGATCCCCGGGCTCTCGGGGGCTGGCCGCGAGTAGACGCCCACCAGGGGTCCGAGATTCACCTTCAGGCCGACCTCTTCCTCCGTCTCCCGTACGGCTGCCTCCTCGGCCGTCTCGTCGATCTCCATGTAGCCGGCGGGGAAGGTCCAGGTGCCGCGGCGGGGCTCGAGGGCGCGGCGCAGAAGAAGCACGCGGCCGCCGCGCTCGATGATGACGCCGGCCACGACTCTAGGGTTGAGGTAGAGGATGCGCTGGCACTGGTCGCAGACCAGGCGGGGGCGGTCTTCCGTCTCCAGGAGGCGTTCGCTGAGGTGACCGCCGCAGCGGGGGCAGAAGCGGGGCGGGCTGGGGCTGAAATGAGCGCTGGTCATTCAGGCTTCAGGGTGGGTTGCCCTTCCCCCTCGATCCAGGCCTCGCCTCCCTCCCAGACCTCCTTCTTCCAGATGGGGGCGACCTCCTTGATGCGGTTCACGGCATGCTGACAGGCGTCGAAGGCCTCGCGGCGGTGAGGGGATGAGACGACCACGACGAGGCTGGTCTCGCCTATCTCCAGGCGGCCGGTCCGATGGGCGATGGCGATATCGGTGATGGGCCAGCGCGACATGATCTCCTCAGCTACCTGTCGCAGCTTCTTCTCGGCCATCTGGGGATAGGCATCGTACTCCAGATGGAGGACGCGTCGCCCCAGGTTGCTGCTACGCACAACGCCCAGGAAGAGGGCCACCGCGCCGCTCTCGTCGCGGCGGACGTGCTCGATGAAGGGCTGGGGATCTAGGGGGTCGGCGGTGATGCTAATGAGCATGGGCGCCTCCGCTCACGGGGGGGATGAGGGCCACCTCATCGCCGTCATGCAGGGCGTGGTCGGCGGGGACATACTCGGCGTTCACGGTGAACAGCAGGCTGCCGCTGTAGTCGGCGAGGCGGGGGAAGCGAGCGCGGAGGTCGTGGTAGAGCTCACCGACCGTCAGCCCCTCCCTGAGCTCGAGATTCAGCTCGCGCCTGCCCGTCATGTCGTGAAAAGCGGCAAAGAATTTTACTGTGGTCTTCATGGCTTACCTGCTTCCAGTCTAATGCAGGCGTCTCGGGCGGGGCAAGGCGAAGGCGGTATAATAGTAAGGACCCGCGACAGGGAGGCAATCGATGGCAGGTCTTTCTCCTCTGACCCGCGTGGGCCAGGTGGTGCTGGATGTCCTCTTTCCGTCGCGCTGTGTCGGCTGCGGGACGTACGGCTCCTTTCTCTGCCTGTCGTGCCAGGCGGAACTGACGCGCGCTCGGCCGCCGCGCTGCCCGACCTGCTGGCAGCCGCAGCGTCGGTCGGGCCCGTGCGGTCGCTGCCGACAGGAGAGGCCCGCCTTCCAGGGGGCGCGCTCGCTCTATCTCTACGAGGGCGCGGCCCGTGAGGCGGTGCGGGCTCTCAAGTACAACTACCTGTCCGCCCTGGCCCAGCCGATGGCCCAGCTTATGGCGCGCTATGTGGAAGAGGAGGAGGACATCGAGGCGGACCTGCTGGTGGCGGTGCCTCTCTACGGGAGAAGGAGGCGATTGCGGGGCTACAACCAGTCGGCGCTGCTGGCGCGAGAACTCTCGCGTCTGTGCGGTCTGTCGCTGGCGGAGCGAGGGCTAGCGCGGCGTCGCAATACTCCGCCCCAGGCTCGGAGTGTGGACGCGGAAGCACGCAAGCGCAACGTGGCCGATGCCTTTATCGCTGACCGTCGCCGGGTGGAGGGCAGGCGCGTCCTGCTCATCGACGACGTCATGACCACCGGCGCCACGCTCGATGCGTGCGCCCGTGCCCTGCGCGAGGCCGGCGCTGCATCCGTTTGGGCGCTTACCTTCGCGCGGGAGGACTGACCTCCTTGAAGGGGGAAGCGAGGTCGGGCTACAATGGAATCGTAGGCTTGAGCTTAGGGACTCCAAGGAGGGATTGAACCGAGATGGAGCTCACCTTTCGTTCGCGTCATGTCACCGTAACCGATAGCTTGCGAGAGTACACCGAGCGCAAGCTGAGCCGTCTGAGCCGCTATCTGCCTCCGGTGGGTGAGGCGGTGGTTGAGTTGAAGCAGGAGGGGGGCGAGAACGCTCGGCGGTACGTGGTACAGCTAACAGTGAACTGTAAGGGGACCTACCTGCGGGCGGAGGAGAGGGGCCCGCGTCTGCTGCCCGCCATCGACGCCGCCGCCGACGTCCTGTCGGGGCAGGCGCGGCGCTATAAGGAGAAGGTGTATCACAGCGACAAGCATGTCAAGGCCAGACGGGCAGCCCTGGCCGGGAAGGGCGCTGAGCCCAAGGAAGCTGAGGAGGAACGGGAGGAGGATGGGGAGGCGGAGATCATTCTGGGCCGGGTAGTGCGCGTTAAGCGCTTTCCTGTAAAGCCGATGAGCGAGGAGGAGGCCATCGAGCAAATGGAGCTTCTGCACCACGACTTCTTCCTCTTCTTCGATGCCGACGCTAACACCTACGCGCTCCTCTATCGGCGGCGCGAGGGGGACTACGGCTTGATCATCCCCGAGGCGCTGTAGGTAGAGGGTTTCCCCATCTGATGATTTGTCTGAGGCTCCCACCCTTATAGCCTTCCTGGGCGGGCTGAGCGGCAGTCCCCTGGAGGAGATGGTGGCCGCCGCTCACCGCGCTGCCGCCCTCGATAGTCTGGAGCGAGCGCTCTCCACGGGCGCCTTCGCGTCCGCGATCCTTGTGGCCGACTCGCGAGAGGGGCTGGCAGAGCTGCCTTCCGGTGTCGTTGTGGATGTGGACGTCGGAGCCTTCCACTTCGGCCGCCGTCTGGCGCGGGTCATCGATAGGTACGGCGTGGGGAGGGCCGTCTATTTCAGCGGCGGCGGTCTGCCTCTCCTGTCGGCTCAGGAGTTCGTGGGCATCGCCCAGGAGCTGAGTCGAGGCGATGGCCTGGTCATCACCAACAACTTGTACTCGGCGGACCTGGTGGCCTTCTCGCCGGGGGAAGCCCTGAAGAAGATCAAGCTGCCCGACAGCGATAACCCCCTGGCGCGCCTGCTGGCCGAGCAGGCGGGCTTGTCGGCGCGGCCGCTGCCCCGCAGCGTCTCCAGCCAGTTCGACATCGACTCGCCGTCCGACCTGGCCATCCTGACGCTGGTGGGAGGAGCGGGCCCGCGCTTGCAGGGCCTGCTGGACTGCTGGCGACTGGACGTAGCGCCGTATCGAGGAGTGCTGGCCTATTTCACCGAATCCACGGCTCAGGTGCTGGTGGCCGGTCGGGCGGGCAGCCAGGTGTGGCAGTATCTGGAGAGGGAGACGGCGTGTCGGGTGCGTTTCTTCGCCGAGGAGCGGGGCATGCAGGCCGAGGGCCGCCTTCAGGGAGGGCAGGCCCGCTCGCTGCTGGGCTTCTACCTGGCCGAGGTGGGGGTGGAGCGCTTCTTTGCGACCCTGGCGGAGCTGGCCGACGCCGCCTTCCTGGACACGCGCGTGCTCCTGGCCCACCGGGGGATCGAGGCGAGCCGCGCCGACCGCTTCCTCTCGGACGTTGGGCGGCATGAGGCGATCGAGGAGCCGTTCCTGCGGCAGTTCACGGAGGCGGCACAGCGGGCGCCCATACCGGTGGTGCTGGGCGGCCATTCGCTGGTCTCGGGGGGCCTGATGGCGCTGGTGGAGCACGCCTGGCAGGAGCACGACCGTCGGCTGGCGGGAGAAGTCTGACGTTGACGGTCGGGCCGCCCCTGGACTAAACTGAGGCCGAAATCGAGAGGAGCAGGCTCTCTTCAAACGGGCATCGAGGGCGACGGAGAGGCAGGAGCGACGACCTTTACGGGTTGACCTGCCTTTTTCTTAGCGGACTGAACGGACGAGGGGGAAGAGATGGGCGTTCTGGAACAGCAGGACCCTGAGGTGGCGGGGATCATTCAGCGCGAGGAGGAGCGGCACCGTCTGGGCCTCGAGCTCATCGCCTCGGAGAACTATGCGAGCGCCGCCGTTCTG
>JAIVWR010000052.1:0-7937 GCA_048636435.1 Acidobacteriota bacterium
TCATTTGTGGTGCTCGATCCTCTTGGGGTTGGCTGTCGTTTTTCGTCCCAGCACCACCGAGGTCTCGCGCTGGCGGGCGGGGATGTCCCAGTACGTGCGCAGGAGGGCGTCGCCGTCGGGCAGGAGGCGGAAGCCGTGCTTCTCATAGAAGCGGATGGCCCAGGTGGCGGCGGCCCAGGTGCCCACCAGCAGGCGGTCGGTCGTGGTCAGGCCCATGACGTGGCGCATCAGGGCGCTGGCGATGCCCCGGCGCTGGCGGTCGGGGAGGACGTAGCAGTGGCGCACCAGGGTCACGTCCCCGATCGGCTCGAAGCCGACGACGCCGGTCAGGCGTCCGTCCTCCTCCCAGGCGTAGAAGGCCATGCGGGCGGTCTCGCGCTCCAGCTCGTCCATGGGCATGTAGGGCTGGTGGTAGCAGTCGGCGGGGATGGCGCCATCGTAGGCGGAGGCGGCGTCGTTGATGAGCTGGTATATGCGGGCGAGGTCAGCTTCATTGCAGGGTCTAATCACTAGGCGCAGTCTCCACTAGGTGTAGCGCCTCACGGTGAAGCGAAAGAGCTCGGGCGAGTCTTCCGGGGGGATGCTGGCCTTGGACTTGGCGATGGATATCTGCTCCTCCACCGTGTTCACGTCGTCGAGGTCGGGCAGGAGGAGGCCGCGGCGGGGGCCGAGGCGGACGATGATGCCGTAGCGCTTGGGGTCGAGCTCCTCGGGGCCGGACACCGGCTCGGCGGGGGAGAGGACGTCCACGCTGTAGCAGAGGCCATCGAGCTCTTGGGGGGTGACCTCCGGAAAGCGGGGGTCGCAGGTAGCCGAGTCGATGGCGTTGCGCACTACCTCCAGGGCGAGGTTGGCCTGGGTGGCCTCGAGGGTGCCGATACATCCGCGGAGCTCGCCCCCCGTCTTGATGGAGACGAAGGTCCCTGCCTGCTCCAGCATCTCCTCCGAGAGCTCCTTCGGCTCGATGACGCGGCCGTGGCGGACGAAGGTCTCCACCGCCTCTTTGGCCAGGCGGACCAAAGGGTGGCTGCCTGCCTCGGCGGCGGCGCTTGCGAAAGCCTCTCGGGTCTCTGCGGCGCCTTCGATATCGATGGCTGCCACCAGATAGCCCACGCCGAAGGGCCCCTCGTAGGAGAGGACGCGGGGGCTGGTCTTCAGGCCGTCCAGGGCGCCCATGAGGAAGCTCAGCGATAGCACTGCGTCCTCGGCTGCCTGCTGGCGGAAGGCGGGGTCCATCTCCAGGACGGTCTCGACGTCCCACTCTGCGATTGCCTTCTGGATCGTCTCGTCGAAGAGGGGGCCCGCGGGGCCGTGGGCCAGGCTGTGGGAGAGGTCGGCGCTGGCAATGATGACCACTCGCTTCCCCAGGCGCTCGGTTGCTTTGGCGACGGCCTGCCCCAGAGCGAAGTGCTGGTGCGGCGACAGGTAGGATACGCACAGGGGCACGAGCTTGGCTTCTCCCAGGCCGGGCCGCAGGTGATAGAGGGGAACGGTGCAGCCCCAGTCCAGCCCGTCGCACCAGCGGCCCGTGGAGTCGCGATAGCGCCAGCACTCCAGGGGCTCCAGGGGCACGTCGGCCTGCTGGGCCTCCTCGCGGATGAGGGAGGCGGCCTCGACGTCGTTCTCGAAGGCGAACGTCACCTCGGGAGCGTCCCAGGCGTCGAGGCTGCCGTCGGCGCGGGGGCCGGTCAGGATGGCGAAGGCGTCGCGCTGGGCTGGCCCGTGGGGGCTGATGAGGATGGCCGTCTCCGGCTGGTGGTGGGCGATCTCCCGCGCCACCTGCTCCAGCGCGTCGATCGTCTTCTGGGTCTCCCTCTCGCGGCCGTGCCCGATCTCGTGGACGATGATCGGCGGATGAGGAGAGACGCAGGCGAAAACTATCGATGCCATGATTTTCCTTTGCTCCATTATATCCCTCGTCAGGGAAGGACTAAAGCCCCATCCAGCCGGCGGCTGTCAGTCTGCTTTGGGGCCCGGGTTGACTCCTGACTCAGACGGAGGAAAGGCGGTTAGGGAGGGGTCTTAGCAAAGTAAAGGGGGCCTATCGCGCGAGGGCGGCGACCACTGCCTCCACGAGGGTCGAGTCGTCCTCGGGGGCCACGGTGCGAGGGTCGAGGAGGAGCTGGTCGTGCTCGATGCGGCCGATCACGGGCGGCTGGCTCAGGCGCAGACGCTGGGCAAGCTCCGTCACGCTCCTGCCAGCGTGGGCAGGGATGGCTATGACCCTGGTGGGCAGCCCCTCCTCCGGCAAGCTGCCGCCGCCGATCATCGAGCGGCCGTGCAGGATACGGGCGGGCGCCCCGATGGCGCGCGCCCAACGGCGGGCCCTTCTTTCGATGGTCGTCAGGGGCATGGCGATCATCCGCCACACGGGGATCTTCTCCAGCGCCTCGCCTCGCACATAGTGGATGGCGGTGGCGGCCAGGGCGGCGACGGTGGCCTTGTCCAGGCGCAACGCTCGCGCCAGAGGGTGGCGGCGCAGGCGGTCCACGAGCTCCTCGCGGCCGATGATGATGCCGGCTTGGGGGCCACCCAGGAGCTTGTCGCCGGAGAACAGAGTGAGGTCGGCCCCGGCGGCGACGCTCTCCTGAACCGTGGGCTCGGCGGCCAGGCCGAACTGGCTGGTATCGATCAGGCAGCCGCTGCCCAGGTCGTCGAGGAGCAAGAGGTCGTGCTCGTGGGCGAGGCGCACGAGGTCCTCAAGGGGGGGTGACTCCACAAAGCCGATGATGCGGAAGTTGCTGGAGTGCACGCGCATGAGAGCGGCCGTGTCATCGGTGATGGCCTGCTGATAGTCGCTGAGGTAGGTGCGGTTGGTGGTTCCCACCTCCACCAGGCGAGCACCGCTCTGCTGCATCACCTCGGGGATGCGGAAGCCGCCGCCGATCTCCACCGCCTGGCCGCGGGAGATGATCACCTCTCGTTCCTTGGTCAGGGCGGTGAGGGCCAGAAGGACGGCGCCGGCGTTGTTGTTGACCACCACGGCTGCCTGAGCGCCGCTGATCTGGCACAGGAGGGGCTCCAGGTGCACCAGGCGATGGCCTCGCTCGCCCTCCGTCAGGTCGAACTCCAGGTTGCTGTAGCCCTGCGATACCGCCTCCATGGCAGCGATGGCTTCCCGCGAGAGGGGGACGCGCCCCAGGTTGGTGTGAATGATGACGCCGGTGGCGTTGATCACCGGTCGCAGGGTGGACTGGAGAAGAAGTTCGGCACGGGCCAGGACCGACTCCACCAGCGCCTCGGTCGGCGGGCACTCGTGGCCGGCGGCGATGGCCCGGCGCGCCTCCTGCAGTTGCTGGCGGATGAGCTCGGCCACGGTGTCGCTGGCCATCCGCGAGACGAGAGGGCGGATGCGCCTGTGGGCGAGCAGGCGGCTCACGCTAGGCAGGCTGCGGAAGGGACTAGTCACGGCAACCTCGAACAGAATCCGGAAGGTGTTCCTATTCTATCATATCGAGGGCTTTCCCTTGATCGTCGTGTGCCCCTCGCTTATCATGGGCTCAAAGCTAGAGATTTGGAGGTCTATCTATGATCAATTTGCGCATTCCCGGCCCTACGCCTGTTCCGCCCGAGGTGCTAGAGGCGAACGCTCGTCCCATGATCAACCATCGCGGGCGGGAGTTCGCCGGCATCCTCGACCGGGTGACTAGTCGTCTTAAGGAGTTCTTCCTGACGAAGAACGACCTGTTCATCCTCACCACCTCCGGCACCGGCGTTATGGAGACGGCGGTGGTCAACACCCTGTCTCCCGGCGACCGCGTGCTGGTGATTTCCATTGGTGCTTTCGGCAATCGGTTTGCCAACATCGCCAAGGCCTACGGCGCCGACGTGGTTCCCCTCGATTATGAGTGGGGCAAGGCCGCCGACCCCGAGGACGTGCGGCGCGCCCTGTCCGCTGACCCCGCGATCAAGGCGGTGCTGGTGACGCACAACGAGACAGCAACCGGTGTCACCAACCCGCTGGAGGAGATCGCGCGGGTGGTGCGGGAGTTCGATAAGCTGTTGGTGGTGGATGCCGTAAGCAGCCTGAGCGCGATTCCGGTCCGCACGGACGAGTGGGGGTTGGACTTCGTCGTCACCGGCTCTCAGAAGGGTTGGATGGTGCCGCCGGCTCTGGGCATGGTCTCGGTGAGCCCCCGTGCCTGGGAGGCCCACGCCAAGGCCAAGATGCCTCGGTTCTACTTCGACGTTGGTACGGCCAAGGACTACCTTGAGCGTGGCCAGACGCCGTGGACGCCAGCAGTCTCCGTCTTCTACGGCCTCGAGTTGGCCCTGGAGATGATGGCGAAGGAAGGTCTGGAGAACATCTTCGCTAGGCATCGGCGCATAGCCCAGGTCGTGCGGGACGGCGTGAAGGCGCTGGGGCTGGAGATGTTCTCCGACGAGCGCTTTGCCTCCGACACGATAAGCGCCGTCAAGGTGCCCGAGGGCGTGGACGGGAAGGCCCTTCAGAAGCTCTGCGAGGACGAGTACGACCTGATAATCGCCGGCGGGCAGGCCAAACTGGCCGGCAAGATCTTCCGCATCGGCCACCTGGGGTTCGTGTCGGAAGAGGACGTACGGTCGGCCCTGGACGTGCTGGCGAAGGCCCTGCCACGGGTGGGATTCGCCGTCCCAGCCGGTGGCTCGGGAGGGTAACCGCTTAGTGGCCGCCAAGGTCCTGGTCTGTGATGCGATAGCCGAGGACGGCGTCAAGGCGCTGGAGGAGTCCGGCGCTCAGGTAGACGTGCGCCTGGGCATGTCGCCCGAGGAGCTGATCTCTGTCATCGGCGAGTACGACGGCCTCATCGTCCGCAGCGAGACGAAGATAAGGGCAGAGGCTATCGCAGCGGCCAAGAGGCTTCAGATCATCGGGCGGGCCGGTATCGGCGTGGACAACATCGATGTGGACGCTGCCACGCAGCGGGGCATCCTGGTGGTGAACGCCCCCACCGGCAACATCATCTCGGCCGTCGAGCATACGATCGCCCTGATGCTGGCCCTGGCGCGCAACATCCCCCAGGCCAACGCCTCTCTCAGGGGCGGCAAGTGGGATCGCAAGCGCTTCATGGGGGTAGAGCTGCGGGGCAAGACGCTGGGGATCATTGGCCTCGGTCAGGTGGGCTCGGAGGTGGCGCGGCGGGCGCGGGGGCTGGAGATGCAGATCGTGGGCTATGACCCCTTCCTGCCGGAGGAACGGGCCCGCGTTCTGGGAGTGAAGATGGTCCCGCTGGAGGATCTTCTCCGCGAGTCGGACTTCGTTGGCGTTCACACAACCCTCAGCGAGGGGACGCGGGGCCTCATCGGTGCCGAGCAGCTGGCCATGATGAAGCCCAGCGCCCGCATCATTAACACCGCCCGCGGCGGCATCATCGATGAAGAGGCGCTCTACCAGGCGGTTGAAGAGGGCCGCATCGCTGGGGCGGCCGTCGATGTTTTCTCCAAAGAGCCAGCGGTGGGCAACAAGCTGACGGAGAGCGACCGCATTGTGGTGACGCCTCACCTGGGGGCGTCTACCGCCGAGGCGCAGGAGCGGGTGGCCGTGGACGTGGCAGAGGAGATTATCGCCCACCTGAAGGGCGAGCCGGTTCGTTACGCTGTCAATGCTCCCCTCATCCCACCGGAGACGCTATCGTTCCTGGCGCCATATGTTGACGTGGCGGTGAAAACAGGGCTGCTTGCCCAGCAGTTGTGCGAAGGGCAGTTGAAGGACGTTCAGATAGAATACGCGGGCGAGATCGGCCAGCACGACGTGACGCTCCTGAAGGTGGCGGTTATCCGCGGGCTGCTGTCATCCATCAGCGAGGAGTCGGTGAATATCGTCAACGCGGACTTGATCGCCCAGAGGCGGGGGCTGAGCATCGTCGAGCAAAAGGGCCCGTCACACGAGATGTACAGCAACCTGGTGAGCGTGCGGCTCACTACGAGCGCCGGCGAGACTACCATCTCGACCACGCTGGCGCACGATGGCGCCCACGTCGTCCTGGTGAACGGCTACTGGGTGGACATCCCGCCCAGCGAGGGCTATCTGCTGGTCTGCGAGAACCAGGACCAGCCGGGGATGATCGGCGCTGTAGGTACGATACTGGGCGACTTCAATGTGAACGTCAGCTTCATGAACGTGGGCCGCCACGAACGGCGCGGCTCTGCCCTCATGGTGCTCGCTCTGGACGAGGCGCTGACGGGCGAGCAGCTCAAGAAGGTCAAGGAGATATCCGGTATCTTCTCGGCGCGGCTGGTGCGGCTGTAGCTAGTCGTCCAGGCGGTTGATGACCAGGCCCGTGGCCAGCTTGGGGTGGAAGAAGGTTGTCTTGGGGGGCATGCGCTGGCCAGCGTCGGCCACGGTTAGCACCTTCTCGACGGGTACAGGATTGAGGAGGAAGGCCGCCGAGTAGCGGCCCGCCTGCACCTCCTGGCAGGCTTCATGGGCGTCCGGCATCAGGGTCACGCTGCCCCCTTCGGCGATAGGCTTGGGGTCTATTCCCAGGATCGCTTCTAAGAGGACGAACTGAAGCACGGCAACGTCCAGGGTGCGCCACTGGGTGGGGCATTCGGGGCAAAGGCGGGCAACCAGCCCCTGGGGGTCTTCCACGGTTAGGAGGAAGAGCCGCTCCCCCGGCCAGCACAGGCCGAAGGCGCTCGTCGACTTGCCACGCTCGGCCAGCAGCTCCAGCAGTCGGTGTGGCGCGGCCTGGCCGTGGCCCTGCGCGGGCGCTACCTCCTCCACCGCCAGGTACTGCCGCAAACGCTCCAATACGCTGTCGTCAACCTGGGGCAACTGCACCAGGCGGTGGATGGGCAGGATCAGCAGGCCCGGGTCCTCGGCGGCGGTGAGGCCGGCGAGGACGAAGTTATCCGCCTCGTGGCCCGTCCAGGAGGCGGCCGCCGCCCGTCGCTCGTCGCGATAGGCCAGGGCCGTCTCGTAGCGGTGGTGGCCGTCGGCGATGTACAGGGTGGCGGGAGCAAACTGCTGCTCCAGCCATCGCTGCACTTTCTCTTCGCTGATCGGCCAGAGGGTGTGCCTTTCCTCAGCGGCCTCGGCGACCGCCACGGGGCTGCGGCCGCTTGTGGCGTCCTGCAAGGCGCTGGTGACGGCCCCGTGCGGATCGCGGTAGAGGGCGAAGACGGGGCTGGTGTTGGCACGACAAGCTCTCAGGAGGCGGAGGCGGTCCTCCTTGGGGCGAGCCATGGTGTGCTCGTGGGGGCGGACGGTTCCCTTCGCCCAGTCCTCCAGCCCCACTCGCGTCAGCAGGGCGCGACGGCGATAGTGCGCTCCGTCGTGCTCGAACTCCTGGTCGTAGACGTAGAATGCCGGCCCGTCATCCTGCACGAGGACGCCGGAGGCTTGCCACTGGGCGAGGGTAGCCGCGGCCCGCGTGTAGCGGTTGTTCTGCTCGCTGTCGTCGGCGTGGGCTTCGCCGTACTCCAGGCGTACGATGTTGTGAGGGCTCCTGGCGTGGAGGGCTCGCTGCTCAGCGGGGGAGATGACGTCGTAGGGGGGCGCGATCACCCTGGCCAGGTCACCGACCTGGCCAGCCTGATAGCGAAGGCCGCGGAAAGGGCGTATCTCTGCCAAGGGAACTCCTGGGCGGATGATAGCCTAATCCCCGGCCTTGCGTAAAGAATCACCGCCGTTGATCCTGCGAGTCTTGGGCCGCTAGAATGGCTCTGCCTTCGCCTGAGGCGGATCAGCTCGGGGCTGACGCTGGCAGGCAGGCGCAAGCAGCAAGAAGACGCTTCGATCAGGAGGCCCAGCGTGCGCTATCGGTGTACTTTCTGCCAAATCGTTTCCCACGAGGCGGAGGCGGAGGTCCTTTACGAGGACGACGAGGTGATGGTGTTTCGCAATCTGTTGCGCTGGGTGCCGGTGATGCTCCTGGCCGTCCCCAAGCGCCACGTCACTCAGGAGGAGCTGTGGCGGGACATGGGCCGGGTGGGGGAGATCGCCGTGCGCATGG
>JAIVWR010000053.1:0-7784 GCA_048636435.1 Acidobacteriota bacterium
GGATGTACATCTTCGACCCAGAGACGGAGCAGGCCATCGGCTCAAGGGAGAAGCGCTAGCCGTCTGGGTGTGGGCGGCAGCGAGTAAGGCGCCGTGGGGCGCTGATTCTAGTAGTCTTGGGGTTGAGTCCGTTCTATGAAGTCCCCAACCCGGAATTCTGTCGACGGCGCTGAGTCAGAGGAGGCACCATGAAGCGAGAGGATGTCGCCTTCTATTCGGAGGGGTGCCGACTGGCGGGGCACCTGTATCTTCCCGATGACGGAAAAGAGGGTGAGCGAAGGCCGGCGGTGGTACTGGCCCACGGCTTCCTCGGCGTCAAGGAGTTGATCCTGCCCGCGTACGCCGAGCGGTTCGCTGCCCAGGGGTGGGTTGCCCTGACCTTCGACTACCGCGGCTTCGGGAGCAGCGAGGGGCAGCGGGGCAGGTTGCTGGCGCTGGAGCAGGTGCAGGACATCCGCAATGCCGTAACCTACGTCCGCACTCGGTCAGAGGTAGATGCCGACCGGATCGGCCTGTGGGGGACCTCCTACGGCTGTGGACTGGTGGTCTACACTGCCGCGCTGGACGAGCGCGTTAAGGCGGTGGTGGCGCAGATCGGCATCGCCGACGGGCTGGCCTCGGCTACTCGGGCCCTGAACCCTCAGCAGGTGGAGGTGCTGAGGGCGGGAATCGAACAGGACTGCAAGCAGCGGGTGCTGACCGGACGGGGGATGTATGTGGACCCGTTTGTCATCATCCCCGACCCGGAGATGGTCGCGTTCTTCGAGCGGCATTTTCCGATCCTGCCTCACCTCAAGACCCAGATCCTCTTCCAGTACGTGGAGGCGCACCTCGAGTTCAGCCCGATATCGGTGGTGGACCGCATTGCGCCCCGGGCGCTGCTGATCATCGCCGCGGAGCGCGATCTAATCTGCCCGGCCGACGAGCTGAAGCGCATGTACGACCGCGCCGGCGAGCCGAAGAAGTTTGCGCTGGTGGAGGGCGTCACCCACTTCGAGTGCTATGAGGGCAAGGGGATGGAGCGCACGTGCGGCGAGGCCATCGAGTGGTACAAGGCCCACCTGTGAGGTCAGTATCTTACTGACTTGCCGTATTTCTCCCGCAGGACGGTCTTCAGAACCTTCATGGCCGGATTGCGGGGCAGGGCATTGATGAAATCGACGGACCTGGGCTTCTTGAAGCCGGCCAGGTGCCCCTTGCAGAAATCGATGACCTCCTCCTCGGTGAGCGTTTGCCCCGGCTTGGTAACCACGATGGCCTTGACGTTCTCGCCCCACTGCTCATCGTGGACGCCGATGACCGCCGCCTCCAGGATCTTGGGGTGCTTGTACAGGACCTCCTCCACCTCCGCCGGATAGATATTCTCCCCGCCGCTGACGATCATGTCCTTCTTGCGATCCACCACGTAGATGAAGCCTTCCTCATCCTGGCGAACGAGGTCGCCTGAGTGGAACCAACCGTTCCTGAAGGCCGCGGCCGTCACCTCCGGGTCATTGTAGTATTCCTTCATGATGTTGGGGCCGCGATAGATAGCTTCGCCCACCTCGCCCACGGGCACATCCCGGTCCTGGTCATCCACCACCCGGATCTCGACGAGGGCCAGGCCTCTGCCCACCGAGGCCACCTTTCGCTCCGCGTCGGAGGGCCTCAGGATGGAGACGAGCCCACTCGTTTCCGTCTGGCCGAAGCAGTCGGCGATCTTCACGTGGGGGAAGGTTTCCATGATCCGTCTTCGCAGGTCGGTGGGCAGGACAGCCGCTCCTGAGAACCAAGCCTTCAGGGAGCTGGTATCGTACTTGTCGAGGTCGGGTATCAGCAGCAGGAAGTTGGCCATGGCAGGAATTAGGAGAACGCAGTCGCACTTCTCCCGCTCCAGCAGCTGCATGATCTCCACCGGATTGAAGACCTCGGTCGGCAAGATGACTGTCGCCCCAAAAAGGAGATAGGCCAGGCAGATGCCAAAGGAGGCTATATGAAAGACGGGCGGGGCAGCGCAGGCCCGCCAGAGCGACATGTCACCGATGTCGGGTTCGCGGCTAAACTCAAGGCTGGCCAGAGTCCACAGCATCACCTGGTTCTTATGGGTGAGGACGGATCCCTTGGGCCTGCCGGTGGTTCCAGCGGTGTACATGATGAAGGCGGGGTCGTCGTCCTCCACCAGGACGAGCGGTTCATCGTCGGGATACTTCTGGAGAAGGGTCTCGAAATGAAGCATCCCTTCCACCGGCTTCTCAGTCAGCGAGATATACTGTCTAACCTTGGGGAGGTCCTTCTGAATCCCCCTGATGGTGTTGACAAAGGCCTCGCCCAGGATGAAAGCCACGGCATCGGCATCGTTGGTGATATACGCGATCTCTTCAGGGTGGAGGCGGAAGTTTACGGGAATGGCTATCGCGCCGATCTTGGCCAGGGCGAAATAGGCCTCCAGGTACTGGTTGCAGTTGAAGAGAAGGATAGCCACCTTCTCTTCCTTCTTGACTCCCATATCCATGAGGGCGTGAGCCAGGCGATTGATGCGGGCGTTAAACTCACGATAAGTCAGGCGCGTATCGCCGTAGACAACGGCCTCCCTGTCGGGAAACTTGCGAGCGTTGCGGGCGATTATCTCCCCCAGAAGGAGCTCCCTTCCTAATGCTTCTTCGATGGCTTGCTTGGATTGCATAGACCTACCTCTCCCGAGACCCCTAGCGAAAAGAAGCCCCGACCGTTCAGCCTGCCAGTAGTTCCTCTCTTCGAGAAGAGTGAGCCGTTGGTGCCCCCGACAGGACTCGAACCTGCAACCAGCTGCTTAGAAGGCAGCCGCTCTGTCCGCTTGAGCTACAGGGGCACTACCCTGCCGCCAGGCGGGCCCTCTTCAATGTAGCAAGCGCCCTTTGTCAGCGTCAACCTGGACCACGCTGACCAGGCCTGCTGCCTAGGCCCCCCGATAGACCGTCTTCACCTTGTGCAGAGGGATCAGGCCCCTTCCCGCAGGAGTCACGCCCACGATCTCCAGCCCATCGAGGTCGGCGGAGGTAGTGACGTGCTTCTGAACCAGACGGCCCAGGGGCTGGGCGCCCACCACCGCCAGCACAGCCGCCGCAAGGACGTTGGGCAAGCGTTCGAATCGCCGCCGATTCCCCACAACCAGCAGTGAGGCCAGCCCGGCCATGATGCCAGCGACCGCCAGGTTCGTGCCGCAAAGAGGCGATACCGCCAGATGCGACTCGCCTTGCTTGAGGCGAGCCAACCCCTCGGCGGCGCACTCGCCGATCTTCTCGGCTGGGACGTCGCCGTAGATGTAGAAGCCGTCCATGGAAGCCCGCCCCACCAACCGCATGTGTTGCCCCACCTTCCCCAGCAGAATCGATACGGTGGCATGCTCAAGGGCGTGATTGCGGCGGACAGCAGCGATCATCTTGGGCAGCATCTGAACCCTCCGTGCCTCAGTATATCATCCTGGCGCCGTAGGGCATCCCCTAGCTCTTGGTGATGCCTGGCACGAAGGACTGGGCGCGGGCGTTGACAGTCACCGTGATGGTCTTGGGGTTGCCGTCGCCGTAGGGGGCCTCCAGGGTTATGGTGCCCACGTATTCGCCCTTGGGCAAACCTGCCAGGCTGGCCTGAATGGTCAGAGCAGACGTGTCGCCCCCCAGTTGCTTGCTCAGGGCCAGCCCCTGGTTCGCCGATAGCTGGAGCCACGAAGCCGAAGGAGTGGCCCTCCAGACCAGAAGGCCGGTGCCAGCGTTGGAGATCGTCACTTCGTGGGGTTGGCTCAGGCCCTGAGGGTGAGTAGTCATCTCGACGTTGAGGGTGCTCACCTCCAGCACAGGCGACCCCACAATCGCCGAGCGGTCACCGCCCACTTCCGTCGGGTCCATATGGGAGTCGGCGGGCCGCGGCATGTCCATGTCGTCGTAGCAGTAGTTGGGAGAATCGCAGGCGAAGTTGCTCACCTTTAGGGCCTCAGCGAAGTCCACCTGCGACAGGTCCGGCGGGGTGACCTCCAGAGCCTGCCAGAGGGCAGCCCCCTCTGGCTCCGGAGGATGAGCCATGCAGCCCATGACAAGCTCCTGATAGGGGTACTGGGAGCGGTCGTGGCCGAAGCCATCGTCGAAGGGGCCACAGCTATAAGGGGTGCGTGGCCAGGCGGGAAAGCGAGGGTTGAGAGGGTGGTTCACAAAGACGAAGCCGTTGTAGCCCCAGATAGCATAGTACCAGTCCTCGATGACCTCGGGGTTGCGGTCGGCCACAATCGGGCGCAGTTCGGTGGCCAGGTTCCACTTGTCGACCAGGATGCGTGTGCCGCGGGCGATGTTGTAGGCGAAGTGGGCGGCCACCATAAGCTGCTCCCGCGTCGGTTCGCCGGTGGTGTTCTGCATGCCGCTGGTGACCTGCATGATGCCATAGCCGCAGTCACGCGAGATGAGGGCCGGGCCGATGCCCCCGTAGGGGACTGAGAAGGCCGCCTGTGACCATGAGCTCTCGACCCAGCCGATGGCCTTGAGGATAGTGGGGGGAACGTATGGCTCGGTGAGGCCGGGGCCCACGGGCGGGAAGGGCGTCGGCGAAGGGGTGGGGGTGTCTGTACCTGTCGGTGAGCCTTCGGGCGTGGCCGTCGCCGTCTCCGTCGGCGTCGGCGAGCCTTCGGGCGTGGCCGTGGCCGTCTCCGTCGGCGTCGGTGAGCCTTCGGGCGTGGCCGTCGCCGTCTCCGTCGGCGTCGGCGGCACCGGAGTGCCGGGCACACGCGGGCCTGTCCCCAGGGGAGGCAGGCCGAAGTAGAGGTCACCGGGGAAGAGCCCATCGGCAGCCGCCAACTCGAAGGTCTCATTGTAGACGGCGCGATAGTCCTCCGGGTCGTAGGAGATGACGTTGAACGGCCCCATCGAGCTGCCCGTGGCGGCGCACAGATCGAAGTCGCCAGCCCTCGCCGGCGACGACAGGCCGTCGGTCTGTGCCACAAGGGCCAGGCTCAAGCACGAAAGGACGACTATGAGACGTAGTCTACTGGGAATCATTGGTCAGCCAACCGATGAACTCCAGGTTGCCTCTATCAGCCACTGTCTGCCGTCCCTTACCCAGCTCGATGAGCACCAGATGCTCCCGGCCGGGTTGGGCGGCCGAACTCCCCTCGAAGGAGCGTACGGCCAGATAGTCGCCCTCGGGCGACCAGCTCACCGGCACGTCAAAGCCCTGATCGGGCCCGGGTGTGACCTCGTCCAGCTCCCCTTCCGCCAGCGAGACCAGCGCCGCCGCCCTGAAGCCATCGTCGGGCGTTTGTCCCACCGCGATGCGCTGGCCATCGGGGTGCCACACGGGATTGAAGTGATCGCCGGCGTCCAGGCCCTCTGAGAAATCGGACAGGGCCTGCGGCTCTCCACCCTCAACAAGCTCGACCACGAACGCCCGGATAGCTATCCGATCGTCCGTGGGCTGGCGGGCCAGGAACGTAACGCGGGAGCCGTCGGAGGAGAGATGCCAGTCGCGGGCCGGCTCGTCGCTGGCCTGAACCAGCAGTCGAGGACTGCCCCCTGCCGCGGCCACAGCGCCGAAGTGAGTGCCGCTAAGGACGATCTGAGCGAAGTAGAGGGAGGTGCCATCGGGGGAATACCCTATGGGGAACAGCTCCAGCACATCATCGGCTTGCATCAGGAGCGTCTCGCTGCCGTCGCTCACGTCCACCTTCAGCAGGGAAGCATCCCGGCCGATCTGGGCCTGCGGCCCGTTTCGGCGCACGACGATCGAGCTTCCGTCCGGCGACCAAACGGGCTTGCTGGCCCCATCCAGATCGCTGGCCAGCAGGCGTGTCTTGCCGCTGTCCACCTCCAGCAGCCAGGCCTGGGCGTCCAGGGCCGAGGCTCCGTCAGCCGCGGGCAGCGCCAGATAGGCGATACGCTCGCCGTCGGGGGAGAGGCTGGCCGATATGCCCATGTCCGGAGCGTGCTCCACCTCAGCCACCTTCGCCCGCCTTTGGGGCTCGGCGGCCGACGCCAGCCAGATGACGTCGGCCCCGCTGCCGAACTCCTTGTACAGCAGCCGCAGCCCTTCGTCGGGCACGCCGGTGGGCGACGCCGTGGCGACGCCAGTGGGCGTGGGGCTGGCATCCCCTCCACCGTCGCAGCCGCCTGCGACAAGGGCCGCCAGGATAGCCAACGCCAGGAACGCTATCAGGGTTCGCATGGTCGACCGCTACTCCTTACTCTCCGACACCTGGGGCTCGGCCTCCCGCAGAACAGTGCGCACCCGCCGATATATGTACCAGGCCACCAGCGCTGCCAGGACTATCAGGATCGGTATGTCCGCCGGACGCATCCACTCCCTGATCCGCTCCCAGTTCTCGCCCAGGAGGTAGCCCGCCCAGGCCAGCCCCAGCGACCAGGGGAAGGACCCCACGAAGGTCAGGATGCTGAACCGCCAGATGTTCATGCGGGCGATCCCCGCCGGCAGGCTGATGAAGGTGCGTATTACCGGCAGCATCCGCGAGATGAACACCGCCCGATCGCCGTAGCGGGCGAACCAGCGGTCGGCCTGCTCCACTTCGTGGCGGGTGATGAGGAGATAGCGCCCGTAGCGCAGAAGGAGCGGCCGGCCGCCCCAGGCACCCACGGCATAAGCTACCCAAGAGCCGATCAGGTTGCCCAGGGCGCCGCAAAAGGCGGCCAGCAGCAGCCACTCCACCCCCAGCCCGCGGGCGTCCACCAGGAACCAGCCGGCCAGGGGCATGATGATCTCGCTGGGGAGGGGGATGCAGGCACTCTCGATGGCCATCAGGGCGACGACCCCTGGCCACTCGATGAGGTCGTAGACGTACTCGACGAAGTCTAGTAGTAGCTCTTCGATCTTCCTCCACCACCTTGCCGGGCTTCCACCACCAGCAAGAGCGGGCTACATTCAGACCGGGGCTTCGTCCATTCGCCTGAGTTTAGCAGCAGGTGCAATAGGTGTCAACGTTTGGCCGGCGCGTCCGCCCCATCGCCGCGACGAATCACACGATGGCGTTGGGCGGCATCCTTTGGGCTGGCAAATAGAGAGGGGCGACGCTGCGACAGCTCCGCTTTCAGTCACACTGATCGCCCACGCGCTGCGTGTCGCCGACGTCGCCAAGCAAATAGATGCTGAATATGACCAACTGTTACGCGGGATTACCCAGGCCGACCTGTATCAAAATAGCCACCCCTCGCGTCTACCTAAAGGATAAACGGTAAAGTAGGAGCTAGTGGCCCCTGGACGGGCGGTGAGGTGAAGTGAAGGTGCGCAGCAACAATGACCACCGCGATGATCACACGACCAAGGATCACACAGAGGATATCCTGCAATGGGCTAAGGGGAAAATATGCGCCGTCTCCGAGAGCAAACCTTTCAGGATGGCGCCGCTAGATCATTCCATGATTGAGCCGGAACCCGAGCCGCCCGCCCCGGAAACCGAACCCAAGAAGGTAGAGCCTTCCTCGGAAACCGCGCCCAAGACGGTAGGGCCCCCCGAGGTATCCACACTCAAGATGGCAAGCAAACTTCTCGTCGTGGAACTTGACGAGGCCAATGCCAATCAGGGCAAGATCCACTTTCTGGCCGATGACCGAGAGGCGGGTCGCTTCATCGAAGCCCTCCTGGACAAGGGCCTTGCTCCTGGCCGCGTCTCGGCGCTACGGGCCACACGTATGAGCGTGAACGTGCGCTACCGGGTTGCGGCAACCATCGAACATCTGGCCCACGAATAGTCGCAAACCAGCTGGCAGCCTCGGCAACCGCTGACCGGCGCGTTAGCCACCAGCAGGACGAGCAGGCTCTCGATGAGGAGCCAGCCT
>JAIVWR010000054.1:0-7719 GCA_048636435.1 Acidobacteriota bacterium
CAGACCTAAAGGTCTGCAGCTACGAAACATGGTACGCGCGGCCGTAGCTGCAGGGCTTCAGCCCTGCCCCGCAGACACCCCCCTTCCCCTCCGCCTCCCCCTCGCGCTACCATATGTCTGGAGGCCTGCCCATAGCCATGTACCAGCGACCGAAGCCGCCCTCCCTCTGGACCGAGGTCTGGACGCTTACCCGCATCGTCTACGGCATCCTCCTCTGGCCCCTCCTGGCTCTCCTGGCCGTCCTCCTGGCTATGTTTGGCATCTTCGTTCTCTTCACCATCCACCCCGCCTTCGCCCTGCTGGCCATCGCCGCCATCGCCGCCGTCATCGGTGCTCTCGCCTGGTGGGAGACGCGCCGTGTTCGCCCTCCCGGAGTGTAGGCCCATGCCCGTCACCACCGTCGCCGAAAGACTAGCCCTCGTCCGCGACCGCGTGGCCCGGGCCGCAGAGCGCGCCGGCCGCTCCCCCGCCGAGGTCACCATCGTGGCCGTGAGCAAGTCCTTCCCCGCCCAGGCCATCGAGGAGGCGGCAGCCGCCGGCATCGCCCACATCGGCGAGAACCGCGTGCAGGAGGCGGCCGCCAAGGTCCCCTCCCTGCGTCACCTGCCCGTCACCTGGCACATGGTAGGCCACCTCCAGACCAACAAAGCAAAGACAGCCCTTGAACTCTTTGATATAATCCAGAGCATGGATTCGCTCCGTCTGGCCGAGGTGCTCAGCCGTCGCGCCGAGCGGCCCATCCCCGTCCTGCTCGAAGTGAACGTGGCCGGCGAGGCCAGCAAGTTCGGCATGTCCCCCCAGGAGGTCTCTCAGACCGCCGAAGCCGTCGCCCGCCTGCCTCACCTCGACCTGCGCGGCCTGATGACGATAGCCCCCCTGGTGAGCGACCCCGAGGAGGTGCGCCCCGTCTTTCGAGAGCTGCGCCGACTGCGCGACGCCCTCGGCCTTGCCGAGCTCTCGATGGGCATGACCGACGACTTCGAGGTGGCCATCGAGGAGGGAGCCACCCTGGTGCGTATCGGACGCGCCATCTTCGGCGAGAGGTTACATCCTGAGCGAAGTCGAAGGGAGCCCTGAGATGAAGCTGGCCTTCATCGGCGGCGGCGTCATGGGCGAGGCCATCATCAGCGCCCTGCTGGACAAGGGCATCGCCCAGCCGGCCGATATCACCGTCTGCGACATCGTCGCCCGCCGCCGCCAGCACCTCGAGCGCACTTACAGCATCAAGGCTGTGGACAGCACCGCCATAGCCATCAAAGACAGCGACATCGTCGTCCTGGCCGTGAAGCCCCAGGAGTTTCCCTCCGCAGCTCAGGGGATAGGCGATCGCCTCAAGGCCGACCAGACAGTCCTGTCTATCATGGCCGGCATCAGCACTGCCACCATCCGCGATAGCCTCGGCCATGAGGCCATCGTGCGGGCCATGCCCAACACCCCCGCCCAGATCGGCGAGGGTATGACCGTCTGGACGGCCACGGAGGCCGTGAGCCGCCGGCGCCGTCAGTCAGTGCGGAAAGTTCTGGGCGCTCTGGGGCAGGAGCTCTACGCCGACGACGAGAAATACATCGACATGACCACCGCCCTCAGCGCCAGCGGGCCGGCCTTCATCTTCCTGGTGATGGAGGCCCTCATCGATGCCGCCGTCCACATCGGCATGCGCCGCGAGATGGCCACCCCCATAGTCCTCCAGACGCTGCTGGGCTCGGCCCGCTACGCCCAGGCCAGCGGCAAGCACCCGGCCGACCTGCGCAACATGGTCACCTCTCCCGGCGGCACCACCGCCGAGGGCTTGCTCGCCCTGGAGGAGGCCGGCATCCGCGCTGCCTTCGCCGAGGCGATCATGGCAGCCTACCAGAAGGCCAAGCAACTGGGAGGATAGGAATCGAAACTCTAGTCAGCTTCATCTGGATCCTGACCCAGGCCCTCACGGCGCTCATCTTCTTCCGAGCGATCCTCTCCTGGTTCCCCATCGACCCTCACAACCCGCTCGTGACCCTCCTCTACGAGATCACCGAGCCCATTCTGGCACCCCTGCGCAACGTCATCCCCCGCATCGGCATGATGGACATCACCCCCCTGGCAGCGATCATCCTCATCCAGGTCATCGGGCGGGCACTGGTTGCCAACCTGGGCTAGGCGTCTTCGGCAGCGGTCACTCCCCGGCCTTGGCGAACCCTTCCCTGCAACCCGAAGCAGGCCCTGCCGCGTCCCTGAGAGTGCCAATCGCCCCTTGTCATGCCCCCTACCCCATGCTATGATCCGCTCGCCGATCATAGCTTGGCAAATGTTGGCAAGGAGGAAGGTAACACGACTACGGATGATAAGCTTCGGGCCTTAGACCTGGCGATAGGTCAGATCGAGAAGCAGTTCGGGCGGGGGGCCATCATGCGCCTGGGGCAGATCTCCCATCGTCTTGTAATAGAGGTGGTGTCCACTGGTTCCCTTGCCTTGGATATGGCCCTGGGGGTGGGTGGCATCCCACGCGGCCGCGTCACCGAGATCTTCGGCCCGGAGATGACCGGAAAGTCCACCCTCGCCCTGCATGTCATCGCCGAGGCCCAGAAGACGGGTGGGCTGGCCGCCTACATCGACGTGGAGCATGCCCTCGACCCCACCTATGCTTCCCACTTGGGCGTCAAGGTGGATGACCTGCTGATCTCCCAGCCGGACACCGGCGAGCAGGCCCTGGAGATCACCGAGGCCCTCGTGCGCAGCAACGCCGTGGACGTCATCGTCATCGATAGTGTGGCCGCCCTGGTGCCGCGGGCAGAGATCGAGGGCGACATGGGCGACTCCCTTCCCGGCCTCCAGGCCCGCCTCATGTCCCAGGCCCTGCGCAAGCTGGCTGCCGCCATCAGCCGCTCCCGCACCGCCGTCATCTTCATCAACCAGCTTCGAGAGAAGATCGGCGTCTTCTTCGGCAACCCGGAGGTAACGCCCGGCGGCCGCGCCCTCAAATTCTACAGCTCGGTGCGCATCGACCTGCGGCGAGCGGAGACCATCAAGCAGAGCAACCAGATCATAGGCAGCCGCGTGCGGGCCAAGGTCGTCAAGAACAAGGTAGCGCCCCCCTTCCGCACCGCCGAGTTCGACATGATGTTCGCCGGCAAGAGCATGGGCATCAGCCGCGAGGGCGGCATCATCGACCTGGGCGTAGAGAAGGGGATCATCAGCAAGCAGGGGGCCTTCTTCAGCTACGGCAACCAGCGCCTCGGCCAGGGACGGGAGAACGCCAAGGACTTCCTGCGCGACAACCCAGAGCTGGCCGAAGAGATCGAGGCCGAGGTCCGCCGCAAAGCCGAACCCGCCTCCCCTGCCGTCGCCCCGGCACCGGAGGAGCCGCCGGAGCCAGAGTAGATCCCGGTATGCCCCTTCCCAGCGCGGCCCGGCCCGCCTTTTGACCATCGCTCCGGAGGCCGCCCAGCTCCACCGCCATGCAGATCACAGCCATCGAAAAGCAACGGCGGCGCCGGCGGGCCAACGTCTACCTTGATGGCCGCTTCACCTTCTCTCTCAGCCTTGGGTTGCTGACCGAGGCAGGGCTCCACGAAGGCGATGCCCTAACCCCCCAGCAGGTGGACTCCCTGCGCCAAGCCGACGTCAGGCACCAGGCCCACGAGGCTGCCCTTCGCCTCCTAGCCTATCGCCCCCGCAGCGAGGCGGAGATACGCCAGCGGCTGGCTCGCCGCGGCCTGCCGCCGCAGGTCGTCCAGGAGACCATCGCCCGCTTGCGCGACCAGGGCCTCCTGAGCGACGCCGCCTTCGCCCGCTTCTGGGTGGAGACGCGCGACCAGACCAGCCCTCGCGGCCGCCGTCTCCTCTGGCAGGAGCTTTCAGCCAAAGGCATCGAGCGGGAGACCATCCGCCAGGCCATCGCTCCCGTGGCAGAAGAAGACGCCGCCCTGCGCGCCGCCCAGAAGAAGGCCCGCCACCTCCAGGGCCAGGACTACTCCATCTTCCGTCGCCGCCTGGGCGACTTCCTTCTCCGCCGCGGTTTCCCCTACCCCACCGTCCGTACCATCGTCGAAAGGCTCTGGCTCGAACGGCAGCAAGACTCAGAGCACCCCTAGCCGAAGGGCGTCCCCCGATTCCCGATTTTCTATTCCATGTATTGCCTTCATCCATCCGTGCCGCTGCCAAATATAACCGAAGCTGCTCTTTCCTTGACACCTCAATACGGCCAGACGTATCATGAGAATGGTAGCCTAACTAAACTTGAAATCTGCCCCGAACTGTCAGCAGGAAGCGAGGTGAAGATGCCTGAGGGCATAGAATTCCTTGTACCCATCGTCGGCCTCATTGCTCTGATCGGTGGCGCTTTCGGCGGCGCCTGGATACAGCAGCGACTGGAAGACCGCCGCGCCGCCGGCGCCGAGATGAAGGCGAGCCGTATCGTTGATGAGGCCGAACGACGACAAAAAGAGCTACTTCTGGAAGCCAAAGAGGAAGCCCTCCGCCTGCGCGGCCAGGCAGAGGGAGAGCTACGAGACAGACGTAATGAGGTACAGCGCTTAGAGCGGCGCCTGATCCACAAAGAGGAAAACCTGGACCGAAAGCTGGAGTCCTTGGAGCGCCGCGAGCGCTCCTTGACCAATAAGGAGAAAAACCTCGACAACATCAGGGCCCAGTTGACCGACCTGGAGCAACAGCGCCGCCAGGAAATCGAGCGCGTGTCCAACCTGACCACCCAGGAGGCACGAGAGGTCCTCCTGGCTGAGATCGAGCACGAGGTCCGCGATGAGGCCAACCGGCGGGTGCGCGAGATCGAGGCCGAGCTCAAGGAGGACGCCTCTCAGCGGGCACGCGACATCCTCTCCACCGCCCTGCAGCGCATGTCCTCCGATGTCATCTCCGAGGCTACCGTCTCGGTGGTGCCCCTGCCCAGCGACGATATGAAGGGCCGGATCATCGGCCGCGAGGGCCGTAACATCCGCACCCTCGAGCACCTCACCGGCGTGGACGTCATCATCGACGACACCCCCGACGCCGTGACCCTCTCCACCTTCGACCCCGTCCGCCGCGAGATCGCCCGGGTGGCCCTCACCAAGCTCATCACCGACGGCCGCATCCATCCCGCTCGCATCGAGGACATGGTGGAAAAGGCCCAAAAAGATGTCGAGGCCACCATCAGAGAGGCAGGCGAAGAGGCTGTCGTCGAGGCAGGTGTGCCTGGCCTCCACCCAGAGATCGTGAAGACGCTGGGACGCCTCAAGTACCGCTACAGCTACGGCCAGAACCAGCTAAAGCACGCCGTCGAGTCGGCCCACATCGCCGGCATGCTCGCCGATGAGCTTGGCGCCGATGCCAACATTGCCCGTCGCGGCGGCTTCCTTCACGACCTGGGCAAGGCCATCGACCAAGACGTCGAGGGAACACACGCCTTTATCGGCGCCGAGCTGGCTCGCCGCCATGGCGTGAGCGCGGCGGTGGTCCACTGCATCGAAGCGCACCACGAAGAAGTGGAGGCAAGCACCGTCGAGGCCGTGATTACCATCATCGCCGACGCTATCAGCGGCAGCCGGCCTGGTGCCCGCCGCGAGTCTCTGGAGAACTACATCAAGCGGCTGCGCGCCCTGGAGGAAGTGGCTAACGGCTTCCACGGAGTCGACAAGTGCTATGCCATCCAGGCTGGCCGCGAGATTCGCATCATCGTCAAGCCGGAAGACGTCGACGACCTGGAGGCACTGCGCCTAGCTAAAGACATCAGCAAGAAGATCGAGGACACACTGGAGTATCCGGGGCAGATCAAGGTTACCGTGATCCGCGAGAAGCGCGCGATCGAGTACGCCAAATAGCAGAGGTGGGGGAGCGCCGACCACTTGACCCAACGTCGACGCTCCCCCCTTTGCTGCCCTCAGTAACGCTAATGAAGATTCTCTTCGTCGGTGATGTGGTGGGCCGCCTGGGCCGCAGGACGCTGCAGGCCCTTCTGCCTGCTCTCAAGCAAGAGATCCAGGCCGACCTGGTCGTCGCCAACGGCGAGAACGCCGCCGGCGGCCGCGGCCTCACCGTGGCCACCGCCGACGAGCTCTTCGCCGCTGGCGTGGACGTTATCACCTCCGGCAACCACGTCTGGGAAATCCGCGAGATCTACCCCATCCTGGACAGCGAATCGCCCATCCTGCGGCCCCTGAACTACCCGCCCGGCGTGCCTGGCCGTGGCCTGCTCATCGCCCATGGCGTAGCCTTCATCAATCTCCAAGGCCGCACCTTCATGGGCGTCGACGCAGACTGCCCCTTTCGCACCGCCGACAACGCCCTGGAGCGTCTCGGGGACATCCCCGTGATCATCATCGACATCCATGCCGAGGCCACCAGCGAGAAAGTGGCCCTGGCCTGGTACCTGAATGGTCGGGTCAGCGCTGTCATCGGCACCCATACCCACGTCGCCACCGCCGATGCCCGTGTCCTGCCCAAGGGCACCGCTTTCGTCACCGACGCAGGCATGGTGGGGCCACGCGACTCCATCATCGGCGTGGAAATCAAGCCGATCATCGAGCGTTTCCTCACCCAGCTTCCCACCCGCTTCTCACCGGTGGAGCGGGGACCTGCCATCTTCAACTCCGTCCTCATGGACATCGACGAAGCCACCGGCCGCGCCCGGAGCATTGTCCGCATCGACCGGGAGATCAGCAAGCATGGCCAGTAGGGCCGACCTCCACACCCACAGCACTTACTCCGACGGCAGCCTCACCCCCACTGAGCTCATCGAGAAGGCAGTTGGCAGAGGCCTGGAGGTGCTTGCTCTCACCGACCACGACTGCACCGACGGCATTGCCGAGGCCCTGGAAGCGGCCCAGAAGCACCCCCCACTGCTCTTCATCCCCGGCGTAGAGCTCAGCACCGATCTGCCCCGGGAAGAGGTGCACGTGCTGGGCTACTTCCTCGACTGGCAGAACCCGCGCTTCCAAGGCCGCCTCGCTCGCCTGCGCCGCTCACGCATGGAGCGCGGCCAGAAGATGCTGACGAAGCTCAACCACCTGGGCATCGACATCTCCTGGCAGCGGGTGAAGGAGATCGCCGGCGACGGCGCCGTAGGGCGCCCTCACATCGCCTTGGCCATGCTGGAGGCCGGCCACATCTCCTCCCTGGAGGAAGCCTTCGACCGCTACCTCAGCCGCAACGGCCCCGCCTACGTGGAGCGGGAGAAGATAACCCCCGCTGAGGCGGTGCAGCTCGTCACCGACGCGTCTGGCCTGCCCGTCCTGGCTCACCCCCGCGACCTTCAGAACATAGAGTCCCTGCTAGCGGAGCTCAAGGCGGCCGGCATCATCGGCATCGAGGTCTACTATCAGGACTACGACCAACAGGCCATCGAACGCCTCCTGGCCATCGCCCGCCAGCACGATCTGTTGCCCCTCGGAGGCAGCGATTTCCACGGCATCGGCGGCGCGCACGAGCGCGACCTGGGCGATATCCCCCTCCCCTTCGAGCCGGTTGAGCAGCTCATCGCCCTGGCCCGTCAGCGCCAGCCCCAGCAGGCACCGCCCTAGCCGCTGGCTCTCCTGCCCATCACCACCAACCCTTGGCCGACCACAGCTGCCTCATGTCAGCCACAATGGCGGGAGCAACGGGTCCGGTTCCGGAAGACGGCGAAATGGTTAAGGTGGATGAAAATCTGGAATTGAGCTGGACGAATCTGCCGGCGAATGTTCGTTCTGGTGTGTATGTTGATGTATGGTTCGGAATGGATCCGATATCTGATTTCGAGAAGGTTGT
>JAIVWR010000055.1:0-7600 GCA_048636435.1 Acidobacteriota bacterium
CCACTTCCTGGAGAGCGCCCAGCCGCCCGCCAGGATGATCGTCATGGTGCAGGCGGAGGTAGCCCAAAGCATCGCCGCACCGCCCGGCCGCATGAGCCTTCTCAGCGTCGGCGTCCAGTTCTACGCCCAGGCCAGGGTCCTCTTCTACGTGCCGCCGCGCGCCTTTCGCCCACCGCCCAAGGTGCGCTCGGCCGTCATTCGCCTCGACGTGCGGCCGGAGCCGGCGGTGGCCGTGGACGACCGCGATGCCTTCTTCCAGTTGGTGCACGCCGGCTTCGCCGCGCCCCGCAAGCAGCTCCGCAACGCCCTCGCGCTGGGCCTGAGCATCGAGCCCGCCTCCGCTCGGAGCCTTCTCGATACGGCAAGCATCGACGCCACCCGCCGCGCCCAGACGCTCAGCCTCGACGAGTGGGGCTGCCTGTACCGTGCCTGGCGAGGGAACGGCCGCCCATCCCGGCGGGAGTGAGGCCTTATGCGTCTGAGACTGATTGCCCCCGCCAAGATCAACTGGACGCTCGAGGTGCTCGGCCGACGCCCGGATGGCTTCCACGAGGTGAAGACCATCCTCCAGACCATCGACCTCGCAGACAGCCTGGAACTGGAGACAGCCGCCGACTTGACCCTGGAGGCGACGGGCGAGGGCCTGCCGCCTCCTGACGAGAACCTGACAATGAGAGCCGCCCGCCTCCTGCGGGAGAGGACGGGCTACAGCGGCGGCGCCAGGATGCGCCTGACCAAGACCATACCCGTCGCGGCGGGCCTGGGCGGCGGCAGCAGCGACGCCGCCGCTGCCCTGCGCGGCCTCGATCGCCTCTGGGGCCTGGCTCTGCCCCACGAACGACTGGTCGAACTGGCGGCCGAGGTGGGGTCGGACGTCCCCTTCTTCCTGCGGGGCGGCACCGCCCTGGCCGAGGCGCGCGGCGAGCGAATAACCCCCCTGCCCGACGCTCCCAGGACAGCCATCCTGGTGGTCGTGCCGCCGCTGTCCATACCAGGGAAGACCCGGCGGATGTACTCCCTCTTGGGCTTCAAGGACTACGGCAGTGGCGCCGCCAGCGACCGTCTCGCCGACGCGCTCAGACAGGGGAGGCCCCTCAAGGAGAGCGATCTGTACGATGTCTTCGGCTCGCTGGCCTTCCAGGCCTTCCCCGAGCTGCAGGCCTGCCGCCAGGCGCTAATACAGGCCGGTGCAGGTGCCGCCCACCTGGCCGGCAGCGGCCCGGCCCTGTTTGTGCTGCCCAGGGACGAAGAGCAAGGGGAACGCCTCGCCGAAGCAGCCGCCAGCGCCGGGGCGAAGGCCTTCGCCGCTACGACCATGGTCGCCTCGCAGGCGCTGGCCGTGGAGCAACTCCCGGACTGACGCCATGGAAGAGGTATTCGCTGGCTTTATCACCGGCTACATCATGGCCCTCATCTTCACCGGCCTGGCAGCCCTCATGCTGGTCGAGGCGCGCAGCCGCCTTCCTTATCTGGCCAAGGCCATCGCCGCCAACATATCGGCGGTCGCCCTGACCGTCCCCATATCCCTGATCGCCTTCCTCCTGTGGACAGCCATCGGTATGTTCCTTGGCCTGCTCTATCGATACACCCTGGAGGAAGCCCCCGGCGGCGGCCTGGGCAGCCCCAACCTCCTGTACACGGTGCTGATCATCAGCTTCGGTGGTCTGACCCTGACCGCCGTAGTGGCCGCCTTCCGACGCCTGCCCTGGCAGGTGGCAGTGATGGGCCTCTCCTTCATTGCCCTCTTCGGCTGGGTGCTGCCCCGCCTGGCCCAGGCCGCCGAATAGGGATACAATTGTACTCTGGGCCACACCGATTGCGATTCGAAGGGCGGTCCCATGCCTGGCACCATCGTCGACATGCACCTCCACACAGTGAAGGGGGGCTCCGATAGCAGCCTGAGCCCCCGACAACTCACGGACGAAGCCAAGCGCATCGGCCTGGACGGCGTGAACATCAGCGAGCACGACCGCCTCTGGGACGCTCGCGAGCTGGAGAGGTTCCGCAGCGAGAGCCGCCTGTTTGTGAGCGGCGGCATGGAGGTTTCCACTGACCTGGGCCACATCATCGTCATCGGCCTCGACCAGTACCTGCCGGGCATCCGCAGGGCCGCCGAGCTCAGGCGAGTGGTGAGCAAGGCCGGCGGCTTCATGTTCGTGGCTCACCCCTTCCGCCACTTCTTCGACCCCCTCCACTTCCGCCGCGACGGCCGCGAGCCCCCCAGCCTGTCCCCCGAGGAGGCGGCCCGCCTGCCGGTCTTCGAGTTGGTAGACGAAGTGGAGGTAGCCAACGGCGGCTGCACCCCCGGCGAGAACCACTTCGCCCTGCTGGTGGCCCGCATCCTGGGCAAGCGGGGCATTGGCAGCAGCGATGCCCACTCCACCCACGGCCTGGGCTGCCTTACCACCGTCTTCGAGCGACCGCTGGCGGATGAGCGAGACCTGATCGCCGAGCTGAAGGCCGGCCGCTACTACCCCGCCGAGGGCCTGCTAGCGGGCGGCATCACCCCCTTCGGCGAGGGCAACGTGAACAGCGACGCTCTGTTCACCCCATCCGGCTGATCCCTGCCTCTTCCGTTACTCTGCCCAACGAGTGCTACAATAGGGAGCCAGTCCTTTCAATCGAAGCAGGGAGCCCTCTTGGCCAGCACCTACGTAGCCCTCGACCTGGAGACAACCGGCCTCGAGCCGAGCAGTGACGCCATCATCGAGGTGGGGGCGGTCAAGTTCGACCCAAAGGGCGTCGTTCAAGAGACCTTCTCCACCCTGGTGAATCCCGGCCGGCCTGTCCCCTACCGCATACAAATGCTCACCGGCATCGCCCCCGAGGAGGTGGCAGAGGCACCCCCCATGGATGCCGTAGCGCCACGGCTGCAGCAGTTCATCGCCGACCACCCCATCGTGGGGCAGAACGTCGTTGGCTTCGACCTTCGCTTCCTGGCGGCTGCCGGCCTCAGCCACAGCTCCGTGGTCTACGATACCCATGACCTAGCCGTCCTGCTCGTGCCCCTGCTCGGGGAGTACAGCCTCTCGGCTCTGACCCGCCACTTCGACATCGCCATGCCCCAACACCATCGAGCCCTCGCCGACGCCCAGGCTGCCAGCGAGGTCTTCCTGGCCCTGCGAGCCCACGCTGCCGGCCTGCCACCGCCCATTCTGGCCGAGGCCGCTCGTCTGGCCGCCGCCAGCCGTTGGCCCTGGCGCTCGTTTTTCGCCGAAGTGCTCAACGAGGCCAAGCCAGCCCCCGCCAGGACACGTCGACCAGCGTTGGAGCCTCTCTTGCCCGACGAGCGCCGCCGGCCGGTGGAGCCGTCGGAGGTGCTGGCCCTCCTCCAATCGCTGCGAAAGCGACCGGACATCCTGCCCCAGTTCGAGGAGAGACCGGAGCAGGGAGCGATGGCCCAGGCGGTGGCAGAGGTTCTCAACGAGGGCGACCAACTCATCGTCGAGGCGGGCACCGGCATCGGCAAGTCGCTGGCCTACCTCCTGCCCGCCGCCTGCTATGCCCTGCGCAACAACGCCCGCGTGATCGTCTCCACCGCCACCATCAACCTGCAGGAACAGCTCATGACCAAGGACATTCCCGCTGTCCAGAGCCTCCTGGAGGGTTGGCCTTCCGATGACCGTCCTCTGGCAGCGACCCAGCTCAAGGGAAGGCGCAACTACCTCTGCCTGCGTCGCCACCTGGCCGGCCGCCAGGCACCCTCACTCTCCGATGAGGAGGCCCGCTTCCTCCTCCGCCTTCTCCTCTGGCTGCCCCAGACCGAAAGCGGCGACCGCGCTGAGCTGAGGCTCAACGCGGCCGAGGAGATGCTCTGGTATCGCTTCTCGGCCCAGAACGAGAACTGCCTGGGCAGCTCGTGCCCCTTCGTCCTGGATGGAAGCTGCTTCCTGGTTCGCGCCCGTCAGCGGGCCGAAGCGGCCCACCTGGTGGTGGTGAACCACGCTCTATTACTATCGGACGTAGCCGTCGGCGGGCGCGTCATCCCTCCCTACGACAATCTCATCGTGGACGAGGCGCAGCACCTGGAGGAGGAGGTCACCCGCCAACTGGGCTTTGAGGCGCGAGAAGCCGACCTGCTGTCCTACCTGGATCGCCTCCAGCGGCGGGAGGGCCGCGAGCGCGGTTCGGGCCTGGCCGCCGGTGTCCGCCAGAGCGTGCGGGGACTGGCCATGCCCCTGGGGCCGGGCTCCCACCTCACCGGCCTGGCCGCAGCCATCGGCGAGGAGGTGGAGAAGGCACACCCCCGCGTGCGCCAGTTCAGCGAGGCGACGCGAGTCTTCCTCCAGCAGCACGCCGAGGAGAGCGGCAACTATCAGCAGCGCCTCCTGCTGACCCGCTCCATGCGCGTCCAGCCCGACTGGGTGACGGTGGAGGTGGCCTGGGAGAACCTGAGCCTGGCCCTGGCGGCCGTCGAGGATGTGCTGGCCCGGCTGCACACCGCCCTCAGCGACGCCGAAGGCCTGGGCCTACTGGGCTACGAGGGCGTGCTGGCCGAGACGGCCTCCCTGCTGCAGACCGGCCAGCAGCTCCGCCAGGGGATCACCGCCGCCATCGAGCGCGAGGACCCGCAGCGAATCCAGTGGCTGACGGATGGCGGCCCGACGGGCATCGCGGTGGCCTCGGCGCCGCTGGACGTGGCCCCCCTTCTCCAGGAGCACCTCTACGCCGAGAAGAACAGCGTCATCCTCACCAGCGCCACCCTGGCCACCCAGGGCTCCTTCGACTACATTCGCCAGCGGCTGGGCCTGGAGGAGGCCCGCGAGCTGCTGCTGGGCTCCCCCTTCGACTACCAGCGGGCGGCCCTCATCCTCGTGCCCAGGGACATGCCCGAGCCAGGGGCGCGCCAGTACCAGGAGGTCACCCACCACGCCCTGTTCGAGCTCTGTCGGGCCAGCGAGGGGCGGGCGCTGGTGCTGTTCACCTCCCACGCCTCTTTGCACGCGGCCCACGCCGCCATCCGCGGGCCTCTAGCCCAAGGACGGATCGCAGTGCTGGGCCAGGGCATCGACGGCACGCCCCAGCAGCTCCTGGACGCGCTCAAACGCAATCCCCGCTCGGTCATCCTGGGCACCGCCAGCTTCTGGGAGGGAGTGGACGTAGTGGGCGAGGCGCTGTCGCTGCTGGTGATGGCTCGCCTGCCCTTCAGCGTGCCCAGCGAGCCCGTCTTCGCCGCCCGCTCCGCCCTGTTCGAGGAGCCCTTCACTCAGTACGCCCTGCCCCAGGCCGTGCTGCGCTTCAAGCAGGGCTTCGGCCGCCTCATCCGCACCAAGACCGACCGAGGGGTGGTGATAGTGCTGGACCGCCGCATCAAGAGCAAGCGCTACGGGCAGGCCTTCCTGGACTCCCTGCCACCCTGCCGGATCGAGGAGGCGCCCCTGGCCGAGCTGCCCGCTCTTGCCGCCGCCTGGCTGGAGTCGGAGCGCTAGGGTGTTCTATCACCGAGTTGCAGCGACACCCGGGCGTAGTATGCCATCTGGAGTGAGACCCTTCGCTACGCTCAGGGTGACAGCATGGCCTAGCGTCATTCTGAGCGGAGCGAAGAATCTCAGCTGGGCACAAGAAGGCCGCTGAGAGCGTTCCCAGCGGCCTCTCCTTCTCTCCGGCGAGCGGGCTAGTCAGCCGACGGCAGAACCTTCGGCTCCTGCAGCTTCATCGGCGCTCCGCAGCAATGGACGTTACCATCGCTCGGCTTAATGCACAGCACCTCGGTCCCGCAGGTCTCGCACTGAAATCGCTTGCCCAACTGGTTGGCCATGCTCCACCTCCCCCTATTGCTTCAGTTGCATGGGCTGGCCACAGCAGGAGAGGTCTCCCTCGCCACCCTTGGTAACGATCATCTCCGTGCCGCACTTAGTGCATTGATAACGCTTGCCCACCTGATTGGCCACTACCCGTCAGCCTCCGTCACGCATTTGCAGGACAACGCTTCCACATTATGGGAAGCCCGCCCTTTCCGGCCCCAGTCTAGCCCAATCTGGAATACTAGTCAATCCCGTGTGCCCGTCCGGCATATTGGTGACATCGTAGGAGGACCTGAAGAGGCATACGACAGCCGTGGCTTGTTGATGCAGGGGGTCAGGGATTACCCGTCGACCGCGCCGCTTTCGCCGCCTTCGCAGCGTCGGCCAGGAACCGCTCGATGCCCACGTCCGTCAGGGGATGACGAAGCATCCCCTTAAGCACGCTGTAGGGCATGGTCGCGATGTGAGCGCCGGCCTTCGCAGCCGCGATCACATGGAGAGGATGCCTCAGGCTGGCCGCCAGCACCTGATTCGGCAGGTGATAGCGCTCGAAGATCTGCACACTATCCGCCACCACCGCCATGCCATCGTGCCCCACGTCGTCCAGGCGCCCGACAAACGGGCTGATGTAGGTGGCCCCCGCGTGGGCGGCCAGCAGAGCCTGGTTGGCGGAGAAGACCAGGGTCATGTTGACCTTGACCCCCTCTTTGGATAGGCGGGAGGTCGCCTCCAGCCCCGCCTCATCGATCGGTATCTTCACCACCACGTTCGGGTGCCAGCCAGCGACGCGCCGCGCCTCCTCCACCAGCCCCTCCACGTCGCGGGAGAGGCACTCGGCGGAGATAGGCCCATCGACAATGTCGCAGATCTCCACGACGACGTCCCGGTAGTCACCTCCCCCCGCCTTGGCCCAAAGCGTGGGGTTGGTGGTCACCCCCGAGATGACACCCAGTTTTGCCGCCGCCCGGATCTCGTCGACGCTCGCCGTATCCAGAAATAAGCGCATCGTGACCCTCTCAGAAGGGATTATAGCCTCTTTTGGCCCCCCGGAAAAGCGCCCTTCCCGCCGCCAGGCTCACAGACGGTGAGACGTTTCCTCGACGGCGGCTGCGGAGGCGGGCAACTGCCCAGCCCTTCGGGCGACCGCCTCCAGAAAGCCCCGGAACAGCGGATGGGGCCGGTTGGGTCGAGAGCGAAACTCGGGGTGGAACTGAGAGCCCACCATCCAGGGGTGGTCCCGCAGCTCGCATATCTCCACCAGCGTCCCGTCGGGCGACAGACCGCTCGGGATGAGGCCGGCCTCAGCCAGCGCCTCCCGATAGGCGTTGTTGAACTCGTAGCGATGGCGGTGCCGCTCCACCACCTCCGGCTGGCCATAGGCGGCGTAGGTCTTCGTATCGGCCACCAGGTGGCATGGGTAACCGCCCAGACGCATGGTGCCGCCCTTGTCCTCGATGCCCTCCTGCTCGGAGAGAAGGCTTATCACCGGATAGGGCGTACTGGGGGAGAACTCCGTGGAGTGGGGATCATCGCTCTTGAACAGATGCCGGGCGAATTCGATGACCATGATCTGCAGGCCCAGGCACAGCCCCAGGTAGGGCACCCCCTCCTCGCGGGCATAGCGGGCCGCACGGACCTTCCCGTCGATGGCCCGCTCGCCGAAGCCGCCAGGGACCACAATGCCGTCCACCCCCTCCAACGCGGCCACGCCGCCGCCCTCCTCCAGCTCGCCCGACAGCACCCAGCGGATGTCCACGCCCAAGCCGTAGTGCACAGCGGCGTGGATCCGGGCCTCCTTCACCGAAAGGTAAGCATCGGGCAGCTCCGCGTACTTCCCGACCACCGCCACCGAAACC
>JAIVWR010000056.1:0-7534 GCA_048636435.1 Acidobacteriota bacterium
CCAAGTTGGAGCTGCCGAAGGTGATTCTAGACAAGGCTGGCCCGCTGACGGACAGCGAGTGGCAGAAGATCCAGAGGCATCCGGAGGTGGGCTACGAGATGGTGAGGAACGCCCCCTTCCTTCAGGGGGCGGGGCAGATCATTCTTTGCCACCACGAGCGCTACGACGGTGGCGGCTATCCTCGTGGCCTCAGGGGTGAGGAGATACCCCTGGCGGCGCGCGTATTCGCTGTGGCCGATACGTACGATGCCATGACCTCCGACAGGCCCTATCGCAAGGCGGCGCCCCATGCCACCGCCGTGAGGGAGATCAAGGGGAGTGCCGGCACACAGTTCGACGCCAGGGTGGTAGAGGCGTTTCTGGCAGCCAACCGCAAAGGGCTCATTCAGGACAAGGCCTTCCCGCGGGGGAAGGGCAAAGAGGCGGTCGTCGATCTGGTGGGCCAGGCGACCTCGGGGGAGGAGGCTCATGCCTGACGGCATGGCTACCCCTGTGGCTTCAAGGGGGATGAGATACCCTTGGGGGCGCGCATCTTCGCTGTGGTCGATGCCTACGACGCCATCACCTCCGACAGGCCCTATCGTAAGGCCAGGCCCCATCAGTACGCTCTGGAGGAGATCAGGCGCAATGGTGGCAGCCAGTTCGATCCTCAGGTGGTGGAGGCTTTGCTGCGGCTTGGGATCAGTGACCTTGTCCGGGACGAAGATACGATGCGCGAACACGCTGTTCCCCTATCCTACGCGGCAATGTAGTTCCGACAGTGGCAGGCGATGTCTGTGAGGAAGGACTGTCGCACGACATGGCTCTTCAAGAGACGCTGTCGATGGTGGAGTCGGCTCGGGTGTTGTTTCAGGTTGAGCTAATCACGGATGGCTTCTGTATGGTGGGTCGGCTCGACCTACCTCCTGCCCAGGCCCGCCTGGTGGACCTTCTCAACTTCGGCGGTGAGCCCGTCATTGTGCTCCACGACGTAGAGTTGCGGAGGCTGGGGCCCAAGTCTGACAAGGTGTTCAATTGGCCCATGGCCCAGATCCGCACGGAAGCTATCGTCCTGGCGATACCTCATGAGCGTCGCGCGCCAGCAGCCGAGGTTCAGCCGCCGCTGGAGCACGTGACCAAGGAGCCGCACAGGGTCTCCTTTCTCTTGCCCTCCTTCACCGTTGTCGGCGACTTCCACGTGGCCAGGGAGGCCGACATTGGCGCTGCCTCTCCCATGCGCGGCTCGGGGTTTGTGCCCCTCACCGACGCCGAGGCCACCTACCTCCCTGATCCCACCCTCGTGTGGAAGGCGCCGGTCATCGCAGTGAACGTCGCCAAAGCCGAGGTCTTCTCTCCTGCCGGCGACCTATCCCCCCAGTAGCTCTTCATAGGTAGCGCACGCTCCGCAGCCGTCCATCAGCACGCTCACCGGTGGCGCAATGCGCCCGTTGGCCGGCCAATCGAGGTGAAGACACGGTAGAGGGGAGTGAACAGATGGTGGAGAAGCAAGGAGTTCACCGGCTGTTAACTGACATAACGATGCCCATAGCCTTACGCTGGCATTGCGGGAGGTTGCCTCCCGCGATGACCGATGCTGAGAGCAAGCGTATGTTGGATGATGGCCTGGCTGGCGGCACGAGCCGTCGTGGCGTGCTTCTTGCTTCTGGCTCTCCTGTGGACAGCCACGATCGCTCTGTCCGACGACGGTCCTGTAGCTTCCCACTGGCAGCAGGAACCTGCCGCCACTCAGTTCTTCCGTTGGTTTCCCCTTTACGACAGCGAGATCTTCTTCTGCCTTGAGGACCGGGCCGGCGTAGGCGCCAGCGACGCCTGGGTGCAGGACAACCTCTCTCGCCACTGGGGCGTCGACTCCCTCCCCTGGTGCATACCGGGGGTGACACCCGACCTGCGCATCATCATCGAGGACTTTGGCAACCCTCAGCCGGCTGGTTGGGCCCGTGTGGATGCGCCTTCCAACCAGTCGAACTGGTTCAACCTGCGCTTCTACCAGCACTGCGAAATAAGCCTAAACGCCGCCATCTTCTGGCAGAGATCCACCTATGTCTGGCCGGGCACTTCCACCTGGCTGCCAGACGTCCCCGAAAAGACCCTGCTGCACGAGTTCGGCCACTGCACCGGGATGTCACACCGCGAGGAGTCCGGCTATCAGGGAGCCATGTATCCCATGATGCTCTATTACCCCAACGAGGAAGATGTCGCTTCCCTCCACCGCGACCATGACCCCTGGCTGCTCCTTCGCCTGATTCAGCCTGTCCTATCGGTCATGTGGATGGCTGCCTAGGGCCGGCCATCAGCAGGTAGCAGCGGCTGAACAAAAACGAGACCGCCCCTTCGGGCGGCCTTCTCATGTCGGGCCGTTTCCCGTTAGCTGAACAGGAGCCGAATGAGCGCCGGAAGTATCAGCCCCAGGGCGGCCAATAGGGACAAGACCACCAGCGCTCTTCGTAGCCAGGGGCTAGGCTTTTCTGCCGGCTCCCACGCGCCGTAGCCCGCCGCCTCCGACAGGTCGTGGTCAGGATGGCTGGGGTCGCTGGGGTCTAGCTCCCAGGTGGTGCCGTCCTCGTCAACGAAGCCCGTGTCGGGGCCCTCTTCCTCGTCCCGTTCCCGCTCTCGCATCACGCCGTCCTGTCCAACCGGGCGCGCCCCGAGAGGGGTATGTGGGAAGAACAATGCGGCATCTCACAGCCTCGCGTCTTGTTGGCTCAGCGAGCGCCTCGCGGTCACTCAGTGTGACGCTCTAAGCACCACGCTCACTCAGCTTGGCGAGACACTCCTCCCACATCCTGATGTGCTCTCTCTCATCTTCCTGATTCTGTTGGACCAGGGCTCGCGACTCGTCATCGAAGGGGACCCGGTCCAACACCCGCTGGTAGTCCTTGACAGCCCGCTCCTCGACCCAGATGCTGGTCTTCAGGGCCGCACGCTGCCCCAGAAGACTGGGTACGAAGCCTATCAGCCATCCAGCCACAGCGTAGAAGGGGCTCAGCACGGAGGGGGAGCCGCCCAGCTCCTGGCGGCGGGAGGCGAGGTCGCGCACGTGCTTTTCTTCGACGGCGATGGCCTTCTCCAGCGCCTCGGCGGTTACTTCGCTTCGTCCGAGCCGCCAGCGTTGACCCCGGTAGACGCGTACGGCCATAATTTCCAGATTGACCAGCGCTCTAAATGCTCTTAGAACCTCACGCGTTGCCATTGGTCGTCGCCTCAGACGAAACAAGTGCAGTGGTCGGGGCGACTGGATTTGAACCAGCGACCTCCTGAACCCCATTCAGGTGCGCTACCATGCTGCGCCACGCCCCGACCAAGGCTCATGCTAGCACACGCGTATACGCTTCGCAAGACAATTCCTTCAGCGCTGCCCGCCCGCTTGGCTCCACTGATCACCTCCTCCTGGCGGTCGTTCACGCCCCTTGCGGCCCCCGGGCTGCCTGCCCGCTGGTGCCTTCTTGTACTGCCTTGACAACAGCTACCCGATAAGCAGAGAATCGGGCGTGATTACTACGCCCGTTTAGTCGGCAAGCAGATCCAAGAGGAGGCAATGACATGCAGAGTTGCGTCAAGACAGGCATAGGCAAGGTCGAGATGGCAGACATCCCCACACCTACACCTGGCCCCGGAGAGATGGTGGTCAAGACTACCCTCGCCACCGTCTGCGGCAGCGATATGCACTTCCTGGACGGGCTTCCCACCGAGCTGCTGGTGTTCTTGTACCCCGACTTGGCCGGCTTCATCGCTGGCCTGCCGGGACTGCCGATGGGCCATGAAGGTGTGGGCACAGTGCATGCGGTGGGGGAGGGCGTGACACGCTTCCAGCCAGGGGAGCGGGTGATCGCCTCCTGCCTTTACGGCTGCGGCAAGTGCGTCCAGTGCTCCACGGGTGACTATAGCATGTGCACCGGCGGCGGCAGGGTCTTCTTCGGCACTCAGAGCGAATACTTTCTGATACCCTTCGCTGACATCAACGCCGCCAAGGTGCCCGACGAGGTCACCGACGAGCAGGCCATTCTCGCCACCGACATCATGTCCACCGGTTTCGCCGCCACCGAGCGGGCCGAGATGAAGATCGGCGACTCGGTGGCCATCTTCGCCCAGGGGCCGGTCGGCCTTTGCGCCACCGCCGGGGCCAGGACCAGGGGTGCCGGCCTGATCATCACCGTAGAGTCGGTGCCGGAGAGGATAGAGGCGTCCAAGAAGTTCGGTGCTAACGTGGTCATCAACCCCAAGGAGAAAGACCCTGTATCAGAGATTATCAGCCTGACCAACGGCCAGGGTGTGGACGTGGCCGTGGAGGCTGTCGGTCTGCAGGAGACCTTCGAGCAGGCCAGCCGAGCGGTGCGCCGTGGTGGCACCCTCTCCAGCGTCGGTGTCTACGGCGTGTTGCCCCAGGTTTGCATGCCGACGACTGCCCCCTCCTTCTACCACCGCAAGGTCGTGATGACTTTCTGCCCCTGCGGACACGACCGCCTGGTCCACCTTCTGGACATCATAAGGTACGGCAAGGTCGACCTGTCGCCTCTGTTCACCCACCGCATGAAGCTTTCCCAGGCACCCGAGGCCTTCGACCTCTTCCGTAGCAAGCGCGAGGGCGTCCTCAAGATAGCCCTCACGCCCTAAGCTCTAGCATCCGTCACAACCGGGAGGGGCCTCGGCCGTTCGGCCGAGGCCCTTACTCCGACCAGGGCTGCATGATATGATCACTACCGGCTGGGCTAGCAAGGGAAGGGTTGGATGGAGAAGCTCAGGCGGCTGCGGCAGATCCTGGCGGAGATGGGCTCCCTGCTGGTGGCCTACTCGGGTGGGGTAGACAGCACCTTCCTGGCAGCAGTGGCCTTCGATGTGCTGGGCGAAAACACCCTCGCCGTCACCGGCCTGTCGGCGGCAGTCCCGCCGTCGGAGGTGAGGGAGGCCCAGGAGCTGGCCCGCCAGATAGGCATACCCCACCTGCTGATCGAGACGGACGAGATGGATGACCCCGCATACGTGGCCAACTCCTCCCAGCGCTGTTACCACTGCAAGCACGAACTGTTCGGCAAGCTCAGGCGCGTGGCCGCCGAGCGGGGCATGGCCTGGATCGCCGACGGCTGCAATGTCGATGACCTGAGCGACTTCCGCCCAGGCCAGCAGGCCGCCCGTGAGCACGGCGTTCGTAGCCCCCTGATGGAGGCTGGCCTCAGCAAGGACGACATCCGCGCCCTCTCCCGCCGGCTGGGGTTGCCCACCTGGGACAAGCCGGCCATGGCCTGCCTGGCCTCGCGCATCCCCTACGGGACGCCGGTGACAGCCGAAGCCCTGAATCGCATCGCCCAGGCCGAGGAGTTCATCCGCTCCCTGGGCGTGCGCCAGCTACGCGTCCGCTACCACGACAGCGTAGCCCGCATCGAGACGGACGACGCAGGCATGGCCCTTCTGATGACGGAGGCCAATCGGCGGGCAGTGGCGGACAGACTGCGAGGGCTCGGCTACCGCTACGTCACCCTGGACCTAGAGGGCTACAAAAGGGGCAGCCTGAACCAGATGCTCTCCCAGCCATGACCCCGCTAACGGCCGCCCTCCTGGTAGGGCTGGGGGTGGTGGTCGGAGGCTTTGGTACGATCATCGGCGTGGGCGGCGGGTTCATTCTGGTCCCTGTACTGCTCCTCGCTTATCCAGACGACGATCCAGCTATCATCACCAGCATCTCGCTGTCGGTCGTCTTCTTCAACGCTCTGTCGGGCTCTTTGGGCTACGCCCGACTTCGCCGCACAGACTACCGCACCGGCCTCACTTTCGCTCTGGCCACCGTACCTGGGGCTATCGTGGGAGCGGCGGCGACCAACTGGCTGCCCCGTCAGGCCTTCGATCTCACTTTCGGCCTGCTGCTCATCGCCGTGTCGATCTACATCGCCACCCGCGCGGGCGCGACGAGCGGCAGAAGGTTGGCAAGCCTGCGGCCCAGCGCCCAGCGAAGCCTCACGGATTCCGCCGGCGTCACCTACGCCTATAGCTTCAACCGCGAGCTGGGCATCACCATTAGTTTCTTCGTGGGATTCATCGCCAGCTTCCTGGGGGTGGGCGGTGGCATCATCCACGTACCAGCCATGGTCAGCCTGCTGAACTTCCCCGCCCACGTCGCTACCGCCACATCGCACTTCATTCTGATGTTCACCGCCCTCGTCGGCACCGCGGTGCACATAGTGGACGGATCACTGGCTGAAGGCTGGGCAAGGATGACGGCCCTGGCCGTCGGGGTGGTTGCGGGAGCTCAGATTGGCACTAGGCTATCTGGTCGCCTGCCGGCAGGGGTTATCGTCCGCCTTCTGGCTGGGGCCCTCTTTGTGGTCGCGATCCGCCTGATCATAGCCGGCGTCAGCGGATAGCCCTCAGGGTGTGGCGAAGGCCAGCGGCACGTACTCCCCGCTGGGCTTGCGCTGGGCCAGGTGGTAGCGGCCGGCACGCAGCTCTTCGATAAGCTCTTCCTCGCTTCCGACCGCCCGCTCGAAGATGGTGACGCAGCGCCCGACCTCCGTATAAGTGTGGGCATCGCTGCCGGCCACGCCTGGCTTTCCCAGCACCTGCGCCGCCTCTTGGGCCAACTGGTTCTCCTTTTCGGTGCAGGCGTAGTTCAGCACCTCGATCGCGTCCATCAGCTCGAAGGCAGGGTGCTGAGCCAGCTCCGCCGCCGTCAAGGACGAGTGATCGTACTGGCGGGTGAAAAGGCGGTTGGAGGGCCCGGGGAAAAAGCGGAAGGGGTGGACCAGGATCATGAAGCCGCCTTCGGCCAGCACCAGACGACGTAGCTCCTCAGCCCCTGCAATCCCCTGGGCATCACTGTGCAGGCCCAGCACGATGATGTGGCCGAAGTCGGTCTCCCACTCGCGGGCGCTGCACACGAAGAGGCCGCTCTCCTGCCGGAAGCGCTCCAGTCGCTCCTCGGCCCAGGCGCCGTCGTGCTCGGCGATGACCAGGCCGTCGAGGCCCACCTCGTGGGCGACCTCCAGCAGTCGCGGCGGCGTAAGATTGCTGTCGGGAGAGCCGATGGAGGTGTGGACATGCATGTCCACCAACATACCCTTCGGCCTCTTGGGTTCGCTTGTCATCATCTGTTGACCGTAGCTATGCCAGCGTAGCATACAGATAGGGCCAAGGGGAAGGAGCCTGGCCGACGGCTGGGGCCGGGCCTAGAGCACCCCGACGGCTGCAACCCGGATGGAGCAGCCCTCTTTAACCAGCTTTCTACCGGTTTTCACCCTGCTGTCATGTAACCCATGGGGGGCAAAGTGCTAGCCTGGCGTTAAGGGGGTGCGGCCCTCGCTGACTCTCTTGGCGATGGCCAACCAGTATTCGCAGAGGACATAAGGGGAGGTAGACAGCCGTGATTCGCGCGATATCCGCTCTGCTCAGAGGAATAAGAGATCTCGTTACGGCCCCATTGGGTAGGCCCCAGCCCGAGCTGCAAGAGTCGATGACATCGAACTGGGTAGCGATGAAGCTGCGCGTCATGCGTGGCGAGATCGACCCCGGCACCCCCATCTACGTCGCCGAGCTTCCGCCGGGCGGG
>JAIVWR010000057.1:0-7484 GCA_048636435.1 Acidobacteriota bacterium
GCGGAGACGAACCAGTTCTGGCAGGAGTGGTCTACGCTCTCCACCTACGACGGCGACTACCGCGATGATGTCCTTCGCTCCGCCCTCACCCTCAAGGCCCTGACCTACGCGCCCTCTGGCGCCCTGCTGGCCGCGGCGACAACCTCCCTCCCGGAGGCGATCGGCGGCTCACGGAACTGGGACTACCGCTTCACCTGGATCCGCGACGCGTCGTTCGCTCTCTATGCTCTCTTCATCCTCGGGTACACGGGCGAGGCGCGGGCCTTCAAGGACTGGCTCGAGTGGAGCACCGTAGGGCGCGCCCGCGACCTTCAGATCATGTACGGCCTGGGGGGAGAGAGGCGGCTCACCGAGATAGAGCTGCCAGAGCTGGAGGGGTACCGTGGCTCGCGTCCCGTTCGCGTAGGCAACGCGGCGTATTCCCAGTTCCAGCTCGACATCTACGGCGAGGTGTTGGACTCGGCGCACCTCTACCGCAAGTTCGTGGGCGGGATGGACCCGCAGTACTGGCGGTACCTGCAGCGGGTCGTCGACTTCGTTATTGACCACTGGCGGGAGCCGGACGACGGGATCTGGGAGACGCGCGGCGGCCGCCAGCACTTCGTCTTCTCCAAGGTCTGGTGCTGGGTGGCTCTAGATAGGGCGATCAAGGCCGCCCGCGCCCTCGGCCTTCCGGGAGACGTGGAACGCTGGCGAAGGGTGAGGGCCGAGATCAGGGAGGACGTGCTGGCCAAAGGCTACGATGCCCAGCGCGGGGCCTTCGTGCAGGCCTACGGCAGCAAGGCGCTCGACGCCGCCAATCTGATGCTTCCCCTGGTCGGGTTCATTCGGGCCGACGACCCGCGGATGCGCTCGACCATCGAGGCCATCGAGCGTGAGCTGACGTCGCCGCAGGGCTTGGTATACCGCTACAAAGGCTTCGACGACGGCTTGGGCGGTCGCGAGGGCACATTCACCATCTGCACCTTCTGGCTGGCCGACGACCTGATCGCCCTGGGCGAGATCGATCGGGCACGAGCCCTATTCGAGACGCTGCGGGGCTACGCCAACGATCTCGGCCTGTTCAGCGAGGAGATAGACGCAGAGTCCGGCGAGATGCTGGGCAACTTCCCGCAGGCGTTCACCCACCTCGCCTTCATCAACACCGCGGTCCAGCTACACAAGGCGGGGGTGCGCGGGATGAGCGCTGAGCCGGGTAAAGCAGGGGAGGCCACATCATGAGAGCAGTGGTTGTCACTCCCAGAGAACAAGGGAGCGGGCGACTTACAGAGGTGCCTGACCCGCAGCCCCAGCCGGGCGAAGTCCTCGTCCGGGTGCGCGAGGTGGGACTGGACGGGACCGATGTCGAGATCCTCGAAGGACAGTACGGGGAGGCGCCGCCCGGCGACGATTACCTGATAATCGGCCACGAGTCCCTGGGCCAGGTCCAGGAGGTGACCGCCAGCGCTGAAGGGCTCTCCCCCGGCGACTGGGTCGTGGCCATCGTTCGGCGGCCGGACCCGCTGCCCTGCCGCAACTGCGCCGCAGACGAGTGGGACATGTGCCTGAACGGCCAGTACACCGAGCGGGGCATCAAGGGCCGCCACGGGTTCCTGGCCGAGTTCTACGTGGAGGCGCCGAAGTTCCTGGTGAGGGTCTCGGAGGGGCTGCTGCCTGTCGCCGTCCTGCTGGAACCCCTGTCCATCGTGGAGAAGGCGGTTGAGCAGATCAAGCGCATCCAGTCCCGTATGGTGTGGCAGCCGCAACGGGCGATGGTGCTGGGCGCGGGACCGATAGGCCTCCTGGCCGGGATGGTCCTACGCCTGGAGAACATCGAGGTGCACGTTTACAATCGGTCTGAGCAGAAGATCAAGCGTGACGTGACCGAGTCGATAGGAGCGAACTACATCTGCGCAGAGGAGCATTCGTTCGATCATGAATTGGAGAGGGAGATCGGGCCTCTGGATATCATCGTGGAGGCAACCGGCTTCAGCCCCCTCGCCTTTGACGCCATGGACATGATCGGCCCCAACGGCATCGTCTGTCTCACCGGCGTGAGCGGAGGCTCAAGGACGCTGCAGATCCCGGCGGACCATCTCAACCTGGAGATGGTGCTAATGAACAAGGTCGTCTTCGGCACGGTGAACGCCAACCGCCGTCACTTCGAGGCGGGTGTCCGCCACCTGCAGGAGATCGAGGCCCGCTGGCCGGGCGTTCTCTCCCGCATGATCACGCGCCGCTATCCAATTGAGCGCTTTACCGACGCCCTGCAGCGGTCATCGCAGGACATCAAGCGCGTGGTGGAGATTGCTTTCCCCGGCACGCAGGAACAGAAGAGGGAATGAGGCGACCGAACGAACCGGAGACCGCATTCACGCCCGTCTGCGCTGCCGGCTATGCCAGCACGCTCTCAAGGTAGCTCTTGTCGAACCCCACAATCACCTCGCCGTCCACAAGGATGACCGGTACGTCCAGTTGCCCGGATTTCTCAAACATCTCGTCTACAAGCGCCGGGTCGGACGCAACGTCCTTCTCGATGTAAGGTATGCCTTTCTGCGAAAGGAACCCCTTCGCTAGTTTGCAGTAGGGTCAAGTGGGAAGGCTGTAGATGACGACCTTCTTCTCGCTCATGTCTCCCTGCTCCATTTGGCTGTCAAGCGCCTGCCCTCGCCCACCCTACTTTCGAGGCAGGTGCACGTGTTCGCCGACAATTCTATTCCCACAGCATGGGCAGCATGCGACAAGCGCCACATTACAGGCTGGGCACGTGCCTCCCTTCTGGCCCTCGCGAGCACAGTTCGGGCAGGCGTATATCACTCGCTGCGGCATCGCTCGCCTCCTTTGCGTTACAACTCGTATCTCGTCGCCCATATCCTAGCAGGTCTTGTTGACGCACATGAAGCGGGGCGCCCGACGTTGGCCGATGTCGGGCAGTCATCCCAGGCTTCCGCCAGTCGACTGACACGACGTCTCGTCGCCCTCTTGGTCGGGCCGAACGGGGAACGCTGCCCCTCTTGGGGCAGCTATGCTTAGTAAGGCCCGTCCCTTGTCAGTAGAAGGTTCTCCAGCACCGCGACCAGGTCCCACGGGTCGAAGGGCCTGGCCAGGAAGTGACTCCCCGGAGAGCCGTCAAGCGCGGTCGTCTCCTCGGCGTCGGGGGCGCATGTGACCAGCCAGACGGGGGAACTCCTTGTTCGCTCGTTGACCTGCCGAAGCCAGTCCAGAACCGCTCCCCCCTCGCCGCTGGGAAGCTGGAGTTCCTGGACTGCTGGATCTGGGGGCTGCTGTTCCAGGATGTACAGGGCCTCGCCGCCGGTACTGCCAGACCCCGCGCGACGCAAGGAAAACCACGGTATCCTGGCAACACGTCCGTCATCCCCGACCACGAGGATCGCGAAGAGAATGTCGCTAGCCATGCTTGTCATGTTGAATGCCAGGCATGCGGGACGCGTGAATACCCGGGCGGGCGGCGCCACTGCCTCGCGACACAAGCAACTCACGAGCTGTCAGGTTCCCCGTTATCACCCTCGTCCCTCTCGTCCGGCACCTCTGCGCTGGCCAAAAAGACACTCCCGGCGGGTAACATAGCCCCTGTTCGGCTATGCGGCCCGCCGGGAGTCAGATCCTTCGTCGTCCGCTGCCGGCGATTCGGCGTTCTTCTAGGAGGGCCTCGCCACTCCGGTCACGGCTCGTGCCGCTTGGTGTGCCCGCAGCCACCGCTGCGGGGCGAGTCCTTCACCAGACCCCGAAAGCCTATTGCGCCTTCGCTATTTCGACATTTCGATATGGCGTCTGCTTTCTACCATGAGAGGAGACGCACGTGAGGACACACTGTTACACGAGGGCGTTGAAGTGCAGGAGCATCGTCTCCGCCTTGTTGTAGGCCGTAGCCTTCAAGCACATTCGGGTGCCGACAAGCTGGCGGCAGGCGGCAACCGGCGAGCCCTTCGGCCAGCAGTGTGAGGCGACAGCAGCTTTCGGAATCTTCATGAGTTGAAGAGGTCAGGCGGCTCCATCTATTCTCCCGTATGCTAGCATTACCAGGTGATGCGCAGCGTACCCGTACGCTCGCACTGGAGGCGCGCGAGCCACGTCTGAAAGCAGGACCTATCCGATGGCCGAGTACGAGGTTCTCCGCCAGAAGCACGTAGCAGAGTTGATGCAGCTCATTCCCCAGCAGTTGGAGCGCACTACCTGGTCCGGCGAGCGGCTCCGAGCTGAGCGGCAAGAGCGTCTCCGTGCCCTCGTGCGAGTCGCTAAGGAACGGTCGCCGTGGCACCGGGAGCGCCTCGCGCACCTCGATCCGCAGCGGCTTCGGGAAGAGGACCTGGAGCAGATCCCCGCCATGACGAAAGACGACCTGATGGAGCACTGGGATGACATCGTCACGGACCGCCGCCTGACCCTGGACTTGGTCGAGCGCCATCTGGACAGCCTCACCACAGACGCGTATCTCCTCGACCGATATCACGCGGTGGCATCGGGCGGTTCGAGCGGCCGCCGGGGCGTGTTCGTCTACGACTGGGACGCCTGGACCCTCTCCTATCTCGGGTTCACCCGTTGGCTCCTCTGGGACCGGCTCAACGACCCCGAGCTCACGGCTACGCCTATGGTGTCGGGGTCCGTCGCCGCCGAGGTGGCATCGCACATGACGAGCGCTCAAGCGCAGACGTTTTCCAGTCCCCTCTTAACGGTGCATCAGTTTCCCGTCACGCTCCCCCCGCAACAGGTCGTGGCCGGGCTAAACCAGGTGCAACCGATCTACCTGCACGGCTATGCCTCAGCCCTCTACCAGCTCACCCATGAGGCTCGCGCCGGCAACCTCCACATTTCTCCAAAACGTATCGTCGCCAGCGCCGAGCCGCTGTTGCCCGAGATTCGAGCGGCCCTCGAGGAAACCTGGGACGCCCCGGTGGGCAACTGGTGGGGCACTACCGAGGGCGGCCCCACCGGCGCCTCATGCACCAAGGGGAGCGGGATGCACTTGGCCGACGATCTCCTGATTATCGAACCCGTGGATGAAGAAGGCAGGCCGGTCCCGCCGGGCGTCCGGTCCGCGAAGGTCTATCTCACCAACCTCTACAACCTTGCCCTCCCCCTCATCCGCTACGAGATCACGGACGAGGTCACCCTCCTCGATGAACCCTGCCCCTGCGGATCGCAGCACCGCCGCGTGGACGACATTCAGGGACGCCTCGACGACTGCTTCGTCTATGCGGGCGGACTGACGGTGCACCCCCTCATCTTCCGTTCAGCGCTGGGTCGCGAGCGCAACATCGTGGAGTATCAGGTGCGGCAGACAGATCATGGAGCGGAGATCGCTGCTCGATGTCTGGGAGACGTAGATATCCCAGGCCTTCGCCGCAGGATCATTCGGGAGCTGGCGCAGCTCGGCCTCAAGGACCCCGAGGTTTCGATCACGCCGGTGGAGCGACTTGAAAAGCAAACCATAGGAAAGCTCAAGAGGTTCTTTCCCCTGGTCAAGGAGGGTTGAGATGCCAGAGGTAGACTTCCCCAAGGGGTTCGTCTGGGGCTGCGCGACGTCCTCGTACCAGATCGAGAGCGCCTGGAACGAGGACGGCAAGGGCGAGTCGATCTGGGATCGCTTCTGTCACGAGCCCGACCACATCAAGAATGGCGATACCGGCGATGTGGCCTGCGACCACTACCACCGCTACCGGCAGGACGTCGCCCTGATGAAAGAACTGGGCCTGAAGGGCTATCGCTTCAGCATCTCCTGGCCCCGCATTTTCCCCGAGGGCAAAGGCCGGGCCAACCGTAAAGGCCTCGATTTCTACAGCCGGCTGGTCGACGAGCTGCTGTCGGCCGGCATAACGCCCTTCCCGACCCTTTACCACTGGGACCTGCCCCAGGCGTTGCAGGATCAGGGAGGATGGGCCAACCGCGACACCGCCCAGCGCTTCGCCGACTACTGCGCCGCCGTCGTTGACCACCTGGGCTCCTGCGTCAACAGCTGGATGATCTTCAACGAGCCCTGGATGTTCACTATCCTGGGGTACATGGCTGGCATCCACGCCCCCGGCCTGCGTGACCCCTCAATGGCACTCCGGACGACCCACATCGCGAACTTGGCCCAAGGCCTGGCCGTGCGCGCCGTCCGTGCCACGGGCAAGGCGGAGGCGGTCGGCACCGCCTTCAGCATGAACGGTATCTACCCTGCCAGCAACAGCGAGGAGGATCGCGCCGCCGCCGAGCGCCTCCATGGCTTTAACAACGCCTGGTTCCTGGAAACCGTCCAGAACGGCCGCTACCCCGAGGCGTACGTGGGCGGCGCCCCGCTCGAGCGCATGGGCGTGCAGCCTGGCGACATGGAGACCGTCAAGGCGCCCCTGGATTTTGTGGGCATCAACCTCTACACCCGTATCGTGGTTGCCCACAACCCACACGACGAGAACCTGGGAATCCGCATCGTGTACGTGCCCAACGCCGAGCGCACGGACTTCGGCTGGGAAGTGTACCCGGACGCCATCCACCAGGCGATCATGCGCACTTGGAACGACTACCGCCTGCCCATCTACGTCACTGAGAACGGCTGCTCCTACGGCGACGCACCCGATGAGAACGGCATCGTGGACGACGACCGCCGGGTGAGCTTCTACCGCCGCTACATCGCCCAGGTGGCGCGCGCTATCCACGACGGCGCCGACGTGAGGGGCTACTACGCCTGGAGCCTCCTAGACAACTTCGAATGGGCCGAGGGGTACAGCCAGCGCTTCGGCCTGGTGTACGTGGACTACCCCACGCAGCGCCGTATCATCAAGAAAAGCGGCTACTGGTACCGGGACCTCATCGCGGCAAACCGGCTTCAGTAGCTGGCGGCCCTCCTCAAGGAGCCCCGCCTACCCATACACCTTCTCGTCGGTCAGGTCGGCTTCAGGGTGTCGGTGGCCGCCACCTCATCCGCCTCTTCCCACGCCAAGCAGCCGGCCACCCGTGCTCGTGGTGCACCCTCCGCCGCACCGTCCAGTCGGATCAAAGCTTCGGCGAATTTCCGATGTCCTTGCTCAATAAGGCGTTGCATCTCGCTGTCACACCGCAGGAGGGTGCCGAACTTGAGGGGCAGGACGGGATAGTCTTTCCTTACGCGCTCAATGACTGCCTGATGGGCCATCAGATAGCGAACCAAGTTCTCCCCAGAGTTTGCGTGAAGAATGGCGGGGCAGATTGGTCCGGGTTAGGCTTCCTCCGACGCCCCTGGTGCCACCAGATCGACGGCCACCGCCTCTCCGCGCTTCTCCCGTGGGAAGGCCTTGTCCTCAATCAGCGCTTTGCGGTTGGCTGCCAGAAACGCCTCTACCACCCTGGCGTCGAACTGTGTGCCGGCGCCTCCCTTGATCTCCCTCACGGCGGTGGCATGGGGCGCCGCCTTGCGATAGGGCCTGTCGGAGGTGATGGCATCGTACGTATCGGCCACAGTGAATACGCGCGCCGCCAGGGGTATCTCCTCACCCCTGAGGCCACGAGGATAGCCCCCACCGTCGTAG
>JAIVWR010000058.1:0-7450 GCA_048636435.1 Acidobacteriota bacterium
GACGATAGCCTTGAGCAAAGGCACCACCAGGTCAACGTGGGTGATATCCTTCAAGACGCCTCTGCCTCCTGCCCTTGCGAAAGGCGTGCGCACGGCGTCAACAACGACGGCCTCTGTCATCCTTTTCCTCCTTTCAATGGCCTACGACGCTTGATTTACCGTTGACAGCGCGGGCAGAAGTGAGTGCTCCGCCCGCTCAGTTTGATACGCTCTATGGACGTGCCGCAATTGTAGCAAGGCTCGTCTGTACGACGATAGACCTTCACGTACCGCTGGTGCTGGCCCTCCCGGCCCTCGGCGTCCACATAGTCGCGGAAGCTGCTGCCGCGATGGCCCATCGCCTCCAGCAGCACCCCCCGGATAGCCTTTGACAGCCGCCTCAGGTCATCGCCCGCCAGGCTCTTGGCCGGACGGCGAGGGTCGATGCCCACCCTGAACAGCGCCTCTTCCGAGTAGATGTTGCCCAGCCCGGCCAGCGCCTGCTGGTCCATCAGCACCGCCTTGATGGGAGCCGATCTGCCGTCTGTGAGCGAGCGCAGGGTCTGCCAGGTCAGGCCTTCCAGAGCATCTGGCCCCAGCTTGCCCACGATCGGCTCCTGTTCTTCCACCAGCCACATGCTGCCCATCTTGCGCAGGTCAGTGTACCTCAGCTCGCTGCTATCATCCAGCGAAAAGCAAATCCGGAGATAGCGATCCTCTGGTGCGTCCTTAGCTCGATGGAGGATGGCGCCCGTCATGCGCAGGTGAATGATGAGGCAGCGTCCGTCGGAGAGGCGAAACAGGAGGTACTTGCCCCGGCGCGAAACATCCTCGATGCGCCGCCCGGGCAGAGCGCGGCAGAACTCGGCCGGCGACGGCCTCTGGACGACACGCTCCGCCCCCGGCAATACGCGGATGTGGCTGAACGTTCGACCCACCGCTCGCGACTGGAGATCGCGGCGTATCGTTTCCACTTCGGGTAGCTCGGGCACCTCCGCCTCCTCCAAACCGTGCGGCCAGGGCCAGGCCTCAAGGAGCAATGGGCATGTCGCAGGTCAGCGGCACCGTAATCAGGAAGAGAAAGGCATCGAACTGGGCAACGGGCACGGGCTCAAACCGGGGCGGGCTATTCTTTTTCCTCCTCGATGGTGATCCCCAGCTTGACCACCCGAGCTTCTCCGCCTTCCAGGCCCCAGGCTTCGGCGTCCCGCTTGGCCTCGTCCCAGGTCTCGTCCAACCACTTGAGCAGTTCGCGCAGATCGGCCAGGCTCGTGACATCAGGCATGTTGCCTACGGCAACGTAGCCGCTCAACTTGATCATTCCATTTCCTCCTTAGCCTGCGACGGTTGGCAACAAGTATAACCTGCGGGAGTAGCCGTCGGTCAACCTTCTGTTACCTGGCTCTTCAGTTGAGCGGCTCCACGCGCGCCTGTGCCAGCCGGCAGCTACCTCACCTGCCCCATGTCCCCCCAGTTCACCCCGATCTTGATGTCCACCTTCAGGGGAACCTTCATCCGCCTCTGGCGGAGAGGCATGATATCCACCGCCAGCTCTCGCACAGCGTCGACCTCCCTGGCCGGGCACTCGAAGATCAGCTCGTCGTGCACCTGGAGGATCATGCGGCTGGTCAGACGGCGCGCCTGCATCTCAGCGTCGATGCGGTTCATGGCGATCTTGATGATATCGGCGGCGGTGCCCTGCACCGGCATGTTTATCGCCGCCCGCTCGGCGGCCTGGCGGACATTCATGTTGGGTGAGTTGATCTCGGGGATGTAGCGGCGGCGGCCCAGAAGCGTCTCGGCGTAGCCCCGCTCCCGCGTCCGCTGCACCGTCTCCTCGCTGTACTTGCGGATGCCGGGGTACTTAGCGAAGTAGGTCCTGATGAACTCCGCCGCCTCCCCCCGCGAGATGCCCTCCCGTTGGGACAGCCCGAACTCGGTGAGCCCATACAGCACGCCGAAGTTGAACACCTTGGCCCGCCGCCGCATCTCCGGCGTCACCTCCGACAGCGACACGCCGAACACCTGGGAGGCGGTGGCGGCGTGGATGTCCTCGTCCCGCTCGAAGGCGCCGACCAGCCCAGGGTCCTCGGTGATGTGGGCCATGATCCGCAGCTCGATCTGGGAGTAGTCGGCCGAGAGAAGCAGGGGCTCAGGCCCGACGTCGCCGGCCACGAAGGCCCGCCGCACCTGGCCGCCCAGCTCCGTGCGCACGGGGATGTTCTGGAGGTTCGGGTTGCTGGAGGAGAGGCGGCCGGTGGCGGTCGCCGTCTGGTTGAAGTTGGTGTGGATGCGACCCGTGCGGGGGTTGATCAGGCCGGGCAGGGCATCGACGTAGGTGGACTTGAGCTTGGTGAGCTCTCGGTATTCGTGAACCTGGTCGACGATGGGATGGAGCCCCCGCAGACCCTCCAGGGACTGGGCGTCGGTGGAGTAGCCCAGCTTGGTCTTACGCGTCTTGGGCAACCCCAGTTGCTCGAAGAGCACCTGGCTGAGCTGCTGGGGCGAGCCGATGTTGAACCGGTGGCCCACTGCCCCGCAGATCTCCTCCTCGACCCTGGCGATCTCGCTGGCCAGCGTCTGAGACATCTCCCGCAGCACCGCCACGTCCAGGGCCACCCCCGCCATCTCCATGCGGGCCAGCACCGGCACCAGCGGCATCTCCACCTCCACGAACAGTGACCAGAGGTCCTGCTTGTGCAGCTCCTCCTCCATCAGCGAGCGCAGGCGGCCGGTCATGTCGGCGTCGGCGCAGGCGTAGCGGCCGGCCATCTCCACGTCCACCTCGGCCATGGAGATCTGCTTGCTCCCCTTGCCGATGAGCTCGCTGATAGGGGTCATCTCGATGCCCAGGCACTTGGAGGCCAGCCACTTGAGGGAGAGCGCACCCTCGCCGCGGCGATAGCTGCCGCCGCCCTCGCCCACCAGGTAGGCGGCGATCATCGTGTCGAAGGTCACGTTGCGGGTCCAGACCCCCTCGCCGGCCAGGATCAGCATGTCGTACTTGGCATTGTGAGCGACCTTCTCGACGCCTTCGTCCTCGAACAAAGGCCCCAGCCGCCGCAGCACCGTCTCCAGCGGAAGCTGATCTGCGGCCAGGCGGTGGCCGACGGGGATGTAGTGGGCCTGGCCCGGCCCCAGGGCGATGGCGATGCCCACCAGCCGCGCCCGCATGGCGTCGATGTCGGTGGTCTCCGTGTCGAAGGTGAACGACCCCTGCGCCTCGATACGCCGCGCCAGGGCCTCCAGTTCCTCCTCCGTCTGTACCAGACGATAGTCCACCTCAGCGGTGGCTTCTTTCGCCGCCGGCGCCGGCGCTTCCTCCTCCGCCGCTGGCTCGGCGTCGGGCAGGCGGGGGATCAGGCTGCGAAACTCCAGCTCGCGGAAGAGGTCGAGCACCTTGTCGCGGTCGTAGCGGTCGGAGCGACAGGCCTCGAGGTCGAGGGTGACGGGGGCGTCAGTCACGATGGTGGCCAAGGCCTTGCTCTTGAGCGCCTGCTCGCGGTGGGTGCGCAGGGCCTCCCGCAGCCGCTCCGGCTCCACCTCGTCGATGTGCTCCAGGACACCCTCCACGCCCCCGTATTGCTGGATCAGCTTGACAGCCGTCTTGTCGCCCACGCCGGGCACGCCGGGGATGTTGTCGGAAGGGTCGCCCTTGAGGCCCTTGAGGTCGGTCATCTGCTGGGGCCATACGCCGTAGCGCTCGTGCACGTCCTCGGGCTCTTTGTATATCACCGTGTCGCGCTGGTAGGGGCGAAACATGAAGAGATGGACGCCCGCCTGCACCAGCTGGGCGATGTCGCTGTCCAGGGACACCAGGTACGTCTCGATGCCCTGCTCCGCTGCCTGGCGCGCCAGGGTGCCCAGCACGTCATCGGCCTCGTAGTCCTCCAGTTCGTAGATAGGAATGCCGAAGGCCTGGATGAGCTCACGGCAACGCCCGATCTGAGCCCGCAGGTCCTCCGGCATCTCGGGGCGGTGGGCCTTGTAGGTGGGCTCCTGCTTGTGGCGAAAGGTGACCCTCCCCTTGTCGAGGGCCACCGCCAGGTGGGTGGGCCTCAGCTCCCGGATGACGGAAAGCAGCGTGTTAGCGAAACCATAAGCGACTGTCACCACCTCGCCCGTCTTGCGCACGGTGAGAGGCTCCTTCACAGCGTGATAGGCGCGGTGGATGATGCCGTGGCCGTCCAGAAGAACCAGCAGAGGCTTATCGCGCTTCCCGCTCACAAGCGGATTATAGCACCGGCGGTCTCGCGCCACACGGTGTCCCGCCGCCTGCGCTGGCTCGCCCGCCCCTCGGTTGACTTGCCGAAAAGGCAGGGCTTATGATTCCTCTGCCCAGCAAGGAGGAAGCTATGGACATCCCCAGGGAAAAGCTCATCGATATGTACGACCGCATGGTGACCATCCGCCGGTTCGAGGAGGGGGCGGCCGGCCTCATGCGCGAAGGCCGCATCAAGGGCTTCATCCACCTCTATGCCGGTGAGGAAGCGGTGGCAGTAGGGGCCTGCTTCGCCGTCGGCAAGGAGGACTACATTGCCAGCACCCACCGCGGTCACGGCCACCTCATCGCCAAGGGCGGCGACCCCAAGAACATGTACGCCGAGCTCTTCGGCGGCCGGGACGGCTACTGCCACGGCAAGGGTGGCTCCATGCACATCGCCGACCTGGACCTGGGCATCCTGGGGGCCAACGGCATCGTCGGAGCCGGCCCGCCGATCGCCGTGGGGGCTGCCTTCGCCGCCCAGTACAAGGGCGAGCGGGGGGTCTCCCTCTGCTTCTTCGGCGACGGCGCCACCAATCAGGGCACCATCCACGAGGCGCTGAACATGGCCGCCGTCCTCAAGCTGCCCGTGGTCTTCATCTGCGAAAACAACCTCTACGGCGAGTACACCCGCCAGGACCGCCATCAGACCGTCAAGGACATCGCCGAGCGGGCCAAAGCCTACGCCATGCCCGGCGTCACTGTGGACGGCATGGACGTGCTCGCCGTGCATGAGGCGGTCGGCGAAGCGGTGGAGCGGGCCCGCCGCGGCGAGGGGCCCTCCTTCGTCGAGTGCAAGACCTACCGCTACTTCGACCACCAGGGGGTGGGCGACGGCGTCGCCGACCGATCAGCCGAGGAGATCGAGGAGTGGCGGGCAAAGGACGCCATCGTGCGCTTCCGCCGCCACCTTATCCAGACGGAGGCCCTCACCGAGGCGGAAGCCGAAGACATCGACCGGCGGGTGGCCGCCCGCATCGAGGAGGCCATCGCCTTCGCCGAGGCCAGCCCCCTGCCGACAGTGGACGAGCTTCTGACAGACGTGTACGCCTGAGAGCACGAGGAGCAAGACTATGCGCCCGATCATCTACCTAATGGCCCTCAACGAAGCCCTCCAGCAGGAGATGGAACGCGACCCCACCGTCTTCGTCACCGGCGAGGACGTGGGCCAGCATCCGCCCATGGGGGTCACTCTGGGCCTGCTTCAGAAGTTCGGCCCCCAGCGGGTGGTCGACACCCCCATCTCCGAATCGGCCATCCTCGGCCTGGCCGTGGGAGCGGCCGCCGCCGGCCTGCGGCCGGTGGTGGAGATCATGTTCATCGACTTCCTGTTCGTGGCCTTCGACCAGGTCATCAATCAGATGGCCAAGATGCGCTACATGTTCGGCGGCAAGGCCAAGCTGCCCATCGTCGTGCGCTGCCCCTGCGGCGGCGGCTTCCAAATGGCCGCCCAGCACTCCCAGAGCCTGGAGGCCATGCTCTGCCACATCCCCGGCCTCAAGGTGATCATGCCGGCCACCCCCTACGACGCCAAGGGCCTCCTTACGGCCGCCATCCGCGACGACAACCCCGTCTTCTGCCTCGAGCACAAGAAGTGCTACACCATGGCCGGCGACGTGCCTCAGGAGCAGTACGAACTGCCTCTGGGCGTGGCCGAGGTCAAGCGGCCCGGGAGCGACGTCACCATCGTGGCGACGTCTTACATGGTGCATGAGGCCCTGCAAGCTGCCGAAGAGCTGGCCGGGCGAGGCATCGAGGCGGAGGTGATAGACCCCCGCACGCTGCTGCCCCTGGACATGGACACTATCCTCAAGTCGGTGCGCAAGACGCATCGAGTGGTGATCGCGCACGAGGCGGTGAAGTTCTGCGGTTTCGGGGCGGAGATCGCCGCCCAGGTCGCCGAGGCGGCCTTCGATGCGCTCGAAGCGCCTCCCCTGCGGGTCGCTGCCCCCTTCTGCCCTGTCCCCTTCAGCGCCCCCCTGGAGGAGGCCTACCTCCCCAACGCCCAGGACATCGTCGCTGCCGTATCGTCGCTGACGCCGGCAAAGACCTGATACGCCGAGCATCAGCTATAATGTTTGCAACCTGACTTTTGCCGGACCGCCCATAGAAACGACCCATGACAGACCCTACCGATACGCCCCTCGCCCTTGACGACATCCGTGTCCTCGACCTGGCGGGCGAGCCAGGCATGTACTGCGGCAAGCTGCTGGCCGAGCTGGGGGCGGACGTCATCAAGATCGAGCCGCCGGGCGGCGACCCGGCTCGCCGCATCGAGCCCTTCTTCCACGACGAGGTTGACCCCAATAAGAGCCTCTACTTCTTCGGCCTCAACTCCAGCAAGCGCTCCATAACCCTGGACATCGCCACCGCCGACGGCCAGGCCCTGGTCCACGGCTTCCAGCGCGCCGCTGACTGCCTGGCCACCCTCCGCTGCCTGCGCAGCCTGGGCGTCCAATCGTCCTGGCAGGCAGACGCCCCTAGGGACGAAGCGACCCTCGCCATACACGGCCGCGGCCGGCACGGCCTCTCGGAGAGCGACCGCGTCCTGGATTGCGGCAACTCCGGCACCACCATGCGCCTGCTGACCGGCCTCCTCGCCCCACAGCCCTTCTTCTCCATCCTCAGCGGCGACCGCTCCCTCCGCTCCCGCCCCATGGCCCGCGTCATCCAGCCCCTCCGCCGCATGGCGGCTGACATCCACGGCCGCGAAGCGGACACCAGACCCCCACTGGCCGTCCGAGGCACGCCCCTCACTGGCATCCGCTACCGGCTGCCCGTCGCCTCCGCGCAGGTCAAGTCCGCCCTCATCCTCGCCGCCCTCTACGCCGATGGCGAGACCGTCCTGGAGGAGCCCGCCCCCAGCCGCGATCACAGCGAGCGCATGCTCCAGGCGATGGGGGCCGACATCCGCTTCGGCGATGGGATCGTCAGCGTGAAGCCTCTGGCCCGCGACCTTCGGCCCCTGCCCCTGCGCGTCCCCAACGACATCTCGGCGGCGGCCCCCTGGCTCGTCCTCGCCGCCTGCCACCCCGACGCCCACCTGCGCCTGGAGGGCGTGGGCGTCAACCCCACCCGCACCGGCGTCCTGGACGCCCTCCGCCTCATGGACGCAGACATAACCCTGGAAGACGAGCCTCCGCCGCAGGCGGAGGGCCCCGAACCCGTGGCCGGTATCACAGTTCGCTCCTCCCAGCTCCGCGGCGC
>JAIVWR010000059.1:0-7448 GCA_048636435.1 Acidobacteriota bacterium
CACGGCGTGCTGACCTTGAGCCGCAAGTTGGTCTCTGAGTGTCAGGGAAGCCAGCACGTTACGGTATGGGAGGTGCAGGACGGCGAGGCCCGTCGTTGGGCCAGCAATCCCCACAGGCGATCGGAAAACCCAGGCGTCGTACCTTCGCCCGCCAGCGCCGAGCGAGTGAAACTCACCGTCAGGCAGGACACGCCCCTCATCATCCCGGAAAGTGGCGATGGCGCAGCCAGAGGGGCCGACCCGTCGGGCGACGGAGGCGGCAGACTCTACCTTTCGCTGGGTCGGAGAGGGCCTGCCCGCCACGTTTTGGAGGTGGAGCTAGTCAGGACACCAACGCTGACCGCCGACGACCTTGCGCTGATTCACGCCCTTAGCATGGAGATCGGCATAGCGCTGGAAAGGGCCCAGCAGTACGAGGAGGCGCGAGAGCAGGCCGACCGGGACTTTCTCACGGGACTGTACAGCCATCGCGCCCTCCAGGGCGAGCTGAAGCGTGCCCTGCAGGCATCGTCCCGGCGGGGTGAGCCGCTGGCTATCGAGGCGATGGACATCAACAACTTCAAGCTGTTTAACGACACCTACGGCCACTCGACCGGAGACCAAGTTCTCAAGATGATCGCCGAGCACCTGGCCAAGCTTTGCCAGGACAAAGGCCTGGCAAGTCGATTTGGCGGCGATGATTTTGTAGTCATCCTGCCGAACGTCGACAGGGAGACAGCATTTGACTTCGCTCGGTCAGTCCAGGAGTGGCTTGCCGAGAAGGACTTCCAGGTTCGCGGCGGCGAGCGCATTCCCATATCCGTAAGCTGCGGCGTGGCTGTCTTTCCCGACGACGGGCGGAAGCGCCACGAGCTGCTGGCGGTGGCCGACGCTAACCTCTACGAGTCCAAGGGCCTGGGAGGCAAGATCGTCGGGCGACCTGAGATCCAGGAGCAGAAAGCGGAGCTGCGCAAGCTGGGCACTTTCGGGATGCTGGAGAGCCTGGTGATTTCTGTCGACAACAAGGATCACTACACCAAGGCTCACAGCGAGAACGTGACCGACTATGCGGTCATGCTAGCCCAGGAGCTTGGCCATTCGGAGCAGGTCCAAAAGACGCTGCGCATTGCCGGCCTGGTTCACGATGCGGGCAAGATCTGCATACCCGACCGGGTTCTCAGGAAGCCCGGCCCGCTCACGCCCGGCGAGTACGAAATAGTGAAGCACCACGTGGTCATTGCCGGGCACCTGCTCGTCGATCTGCCGAACGTTGACCAGATACGGGATGCCGCCCTGAACCACCACGAGCGGTTCGACGGGACGGGTTACCCCAAGGCTCTGAAGGGGGAGCGAATACCGCTGCTGGGGCGCATCATGGCCATCGCCGACGCGTTCTCGGCCATGATTCTGGACAGGCCATATCGGAAGGGGCGAACCGCAAGAGAGGCCCTGGCCGAGCTTGAGCGCTGCGCCGGCACGCAACTGGACCCAGAGCTGGTGGAGGCGTTCGCTCGAGCGGTCGAACGACAAGAAGGCGTCGCCGAATTGGCTAAGGCGTAGTGGCCCCACGCCTGCCTACTGCCCAATGCTCAGCCTGTAGATGAGCCAGCGGGGGAGGCCTGCCGCCTCCATCTTCTCTTGGGTGGCGACGATATCGTACTCCAGGCGGTGGATGGTGACGGTGCGGGCATCGCCGTCGTACACAGCATAGGAGGCGCGGCAGTCGCCGTCGCGGGGCTGGCCGACCCCGCCGGGGTTGATGATGAGACGCTTGTCGCCCAGCTCGACCGTCGTTCCATCTGCCGGGTAGTGCATCTGGCAGCCCTCCTCCGCCTTCTCGTCCTCCACCACCAGCATCGGCACGTGGGTGTGGCCCACCAGGCCGAAGGGCGTCTGCTGGCGCTGAAGGTGGGCCAGGGCGGCCTCGGGGGAGTAGAGGTACTCCCAGATGGGCCAGCGGAGCGTGCCGTGCACCAGGCTGAAATCCCCCTCCCTCAGGACGTGGGGCAGGCTCTCCAGGTAGTGGCGCTCTTCGGGGGAAAGCTGGCCAGCCGTCCAGTGGGCAGCAGCAGCGGCATCGCGGTTGAAGTCGTCGGTGGACAGAAGGCCGATGGCGGCATGGTCGTGGTTGCCGGGCACGCAGCGCAGGTCGAGGCGGCGCAGGAGGGCCAGGCAAGCAGCAGGATCGGGGCCGTAGCCCACGATGTCGCCCAGGCACCACACCTGGCCCAGGGCGTTCTCTCCCTCGGCGTGACGGAGGACGGCCTCCAACGCCTCCAGGTTGGAATGAACGTCGGCGATGATAGCGATACGCACTCTCCCTACAGCATAGCACCCGATCGGTCAAGCGCGCACACCCGCCTGGCGAGAGGCTTCAGCGTCCACCGCCGATAGCTTATAATCGGGCCTGTGAAGGTTTCTGAACTGGGAGAGTTCGGCCTCATCGCCCGCTTGGCCGAGGCCTTCGCCAGGGGCGGCCAGCCGTCTTCGCTTGTCATTGGCATCGGCGACGATGCCGCCGCCTGGAGAGCCAGCGGCGTCCAGCTTGTCACCACCGATACGCTCATCGAAGGAACCCACTTCTCCCTGCCACACGTCCCCTGGCGAGACCTCGGCTGGAATGCCCTGACAGTGAACGTGAGCGATATCGCCGCCATGGGCGGCATCCCCGAGCAGGCCCTCCTGACCCTGGCCCTGCCGCCTCACACGGAGGTGGCCGACGTGGATGAGCTTCTGGCCGGGATGCTGGAGGCAAGCAGCGAGTACGGCACAGCCATCGTGGGCGGGGACATCGTTGGCTGCGATACGACGATGGTGACGGTCACGCTCATCGGGCGGGCGCTCGCCGATGATCGAGGCGAGCCGCTGCTGATGAGGCGCAGCGGTGCGCAGGCCGGCGATGCGATAGCGGTGACGGGCTATCTGGGCGACTCCGCCGGCGGCCTGCGCATCCTGTTGGGGGAGAGCGCGGGCTCGGCGGAGGCTGCCGACTACCTGAAGCGGGCCCATTTGCACCACAGGCCGCCTCTGGCCGTTGGCCAGACGGCTGCCCGCGAAGGGGTGCGAGCGGCCATCGACGTCAGCGACGGCCTCCTCCAGGACCTGGGCCACGTCTGCGAGGCCAGCGGCCTGGGGGCCATCGTCCACGCTCAGCAAATACCGATCAGCCCTGCCTTGCGCGAGGCCTTCCCCCAGGATGCCCTGGGCCTGGCCTGCGGTGGCGGCGAGGACTACCAGCTCCTGCTGGCGGCCCCGCCAGAGGTCATCGAGCGCGTGCGGGACAAGGCCGACGTGCCCATCGCGGTCATCGGGGAGATGATGACCGACCGCCAGCATCGCATTCGACTGCTGGGCGAGGACGGCCGCGAGCTTCCCCCGCCCCAGGCTGGCTGGGACCACCTGCGAGGGGCGGCGTGGCGACGGTAGCGACATCCCTGACCCTCAAGAGCAGGAGCCCCGCTGAGACGCGGCGCATCGGCGCCCGTCTGGGGCGACTGTTGCAGGCGGGCGACGTTGTGCTCCTCACCGGCGAGCTGGGTTCGGGCAAGACCTGCCTTGTGCAGGGCATCGGCCGGGGCCTGGCGGTGCCTGACCCCGTGACCAGCAAGTCGTTCGTTCTCCTGGGCGAATACCAGGGCCGGCTGACTCTCTATCACAGCGATCTCTATCGCCTGGAGGACCCCCTGGAAGCGGAGGACCTGGCCCTGACCGAATACTGCGCCGAGGGAGCCCTGGTGGTGGAGTGGGCCGACCGGGCCTGGGAGGTCTTCCCGCCCGAGCACCTGCTGGTGAGGCTGGATATCACCGGGACCAGGGAGCGCGACCTGACGCTCGAGGCGCGCGGCGAACGCTACGAGGGGCTGCTGGCGGCCTTCGCCCGCAGCCGGCGCAGGCGGTCATAGGAGCGCGAGTGTGGAGCTGACCATCGATACCGCCTCCGACATGGCCAGCGTGGCCCTATCTCAAGAGGGCGCCATCGTCGCCGAGCTCACCTGGCGCTGCCCCCGCAACCACCTGTCGGAGCTACTGCCTGCGGTGCAGTACCTCATGCAGCGGGCGGGCGTGGACAAGAGCGACCTTAGGGCCATCTTCGTCTGCATCGGGCCGGGCGGCTACACCGGCCTGAGGGTGGGCGTGAGCACGGCCAAGGGGCTGGCCTTCGTCCTGAGGCTGCCCCTGGTGGGCGTAGGTCGCCTGGAGACGGACGCCTACCAGCACGCCGACTACCCTGGCCCCATCTGCCCGATTCATCGGGCCGGCCGGGGCGAGCTGGCCTGGGCCGTTTACGCTCGTGACGCCTCGGGCTGGCGAGAGGTGGTGCCGCCGCGCCTGTCATCGCTGGATGACCTGCTGGCGGCGGGAAGGCGGCGGCTCAAGAGCGCTCTCTTCTGCGGCGAAATATCGGAGGAGCTGGCTGAAAGATTGAGGGAGGCGCTGGGGCGGCAGGCGGCCGTCGCCGGGGCAGCGGCCATGTCGGTACGACGGGCGGGCTTCATCGCCGAGTTGGCCTGGCGGAGGCTGGTCGCCGGCCAGACGGACGATGCCTCCAGCCTCAAGCTGATCTACCTGCGGGAGGCGGTTGTCACCCCACCGCGCGGCGGCAGTCGCAAGTAAGGAGGGACCTCCATGGAGCGAACGCTGGTGCTCATCAAGCCGGACGCGATGCAGCGATCCCTAGCGGGGGAGATCATCGCCCGCCTGGAGCGACGGGGCCTGCGCATCGTCGGCATGCGCATGCTCCACATGGACGAGGCCCTGGCTCGCAAGCACTACGCCGCCCATGAGGGGAAAGCCTTCTTCCCGGGCTTGCTCCAGTACATCACCTCCAGCCCAATCATCGCCGCCGTCTTCGAGGGGAAAAACGCTGTGGAGATAGCGCGCCAGTCCATGGGGGCAACCAACCCCGCCCAGGCGGCGCCGGGCACTATCCGCGGCGACCTGGGCATAGATACCGGCCGCAACCTGGTGCACGGGTCCGATTCTCTGGAGGCCGCCGAGAAGGAGATACGCCTGTTCTTCAAGGAAGGGGAGACGTTCAGCTACGAGCGCAACATCGACCCCTGGGTGTTCGAGTAGGACGCTACTGGATGCGCACCACCGGCGTGGCCTGCTGGTACAGGCCTTCCAGGTCGTAGAAGTGGCGCTCGTCGGGGCCGAAGATGTGGACGATGACGTCACCAAGATCCAGGAGCATCCAGCCCGACGCCGGCTCGCCCTCGCGGCCGTAGGGGGTGATGCCGTCCTTGGACAGCTCGGAGTCGATGGCATCGCGCAGGGCCTGCATCTGGCGAACGGTCTGGGCGCTGGCGATCACGAAGTAGTCGGCGAACGGGGTGATCTTGCGGATATCCAAGAGAAGGATATCCTCAGCCTGCCTATCGGCGAGGAGATCGACGACCTTGCGAGCGAGGGTTGCCCCTTCCAGATGGCCTCCTACTTCAGTTAAGACTAGAAACATTATAACATAGGCAGTAGCGATGAGTAGGGAACGAGTGATCGTGGCCATGAGCGGGGGAGTGGACTCCTCCACAGCGGCGGCTCTGCTGGTGCGCCAGGGGCACGAGGTCATCGGCGTGACCATGCGCCTGTGGACGCTGGACAACCCGGATGCGCCCCTGCATCAGCGCCGCTGCTGCTCGGTGGAGGATATCGAGGACGCCCGCGCTGTCTGCGATGCCCTGAGCATCCCCCACTACGTCCTCAACTTCGAGCGGGAGTTCGCCTCATCGGTGGTGGACTACTTCTGCCAGGAGTACCTGCGGGGGCGCACGCCCAACCCCTGTCTGGCCTGCAATGAGCATGTAAAATTCCAGTCGCTGCTGACCAAGGCGATGGCCCTGGGCGCCGACCATCTGGCGACGGGCCACTACTGTCGCATCGTCAGGAATGGCCACGGCCACGAGCTGTGGCGGGCCAGGGACGAGCGCAAGGACCAGTCGTACGTGCTGTACATGTTGGGACAGGAGGAGCTTCCGCGGCTGCTCTTCCCTGTGGGCGAGTACACGAAGGAGCAGAGCCGTCAGATGGCGGCGGAGATGGGCCTGCCGGTGGCCGCCAAGCCCGATAGCGCCGACATCTGCTTCGTTACGCAGGGCCACTACCGCTCCTTCCTGGCCGAGCGCTTCCCTCAGCGGCCGGGCGACATCGTGGACAGCAGCGGACGCATCGTGGGCCGCCACGGGGACATTGGTGGATACACCGTCGGACAGAGGCGGGGCCTGCCGGCCAGGGGCGGAAGGGAGCCCCTGTACGTTCTGAGCGTGAACTCGGTGACCAACACCGTCGTCGCCGGCAGCGAGGATGAGCTGCTGAGCGACGTCCTCTGGGCGGAGAAGCTGTCGTTCGTCTCGGGCCGGGCGCCGCGGAGGCCGCTGGCGGTGGAGGCTAAGATACGCTATCGCAGCCAGCCAGCGCCGGCCCTGCTTGCGGTGCACGATGGACGGGCGGAGGTGCGCTTCGAGCGGCCCCAGCGAGCCATCACGCCCGGCCAGGCGGTGGTCTTCTACCAGGGCCAGAAGGTCCTGGGCGGCGGCATCATCGCCGAGAACGCTGGCGCCCCCCGCTCGTCCTGAGTGTGTCGAAGGATGAGCGGCCCAACGGCTCACCACAATTGTTCAGCTCGCGCTTGACCTGTGCTATAATGGGCCGCCAGCCCTGCCCGGTGGCATCAGCCAGAGGCTGATCCGCCCTTTGGCGAAGGCGGGCCGTTTCAACCTAGGAGGTCGCGGCTATGGGCATCGACAGCTTGCAAGACGTGCGGGACGTAACCATTATTGCCTTCACCATCGCCGGGACGATCCTCTTTCTGGTGGCCATCGTCGTGACCGTGGTGGTAGGCATGGCCGCCACCGGCGCCTTCCGGGCAGCGCGCCGCCTCGTCGATGAAGGGGTCAAGCCGATGGTGAGTAACGTGCGGGAGACGGTCACCTTCGTCTCAGAGACCGCGGTATCGCCCATCATTCGCATTTACGGCCTTGTCTCGGGGGCCAGGCGAGGGCTGGGCGTGCTGAGCGGGCTAGCGCAGCGAGGGGGAGGCGGCAAGGGCCGCCAGGAGGGACGGAAGAAATGATGAGGTTCCTTTTCGGATTCGTCTTGGGTGCGATTGCGGGGGCTAGCTGGGCCACTCTCATGGCCCCCGCTCCCGGCCGCGAGACGCGGCAGCGGCTGGAGGAGGCCTGGCGAGAGCGCACCAGCGAAGAGACGCGAGCGCGGGCCCAGGACGCGCTAAGGCGGGCGCGCGGGGGCGTGGAGACAGCGCGTCATCGGCTGGAGGAGGCTCTGCGGGCCGGGCGGGAGGCGCAGGAGGAGACGGAAGAGGAGCTGCAGGCCCGCCGCGAGGAGGCCGTCAAGGGCTCCGGAGAATAGAGCGCTCCAAACCGAAAGCAAGATCCCCCGCTGTCCGGGGGATCTTCGTCTCTTCTGCTCAACCCGTCGCTCTAGCTGGCGGAGGGGGAGGGATTCGAACCCCC
>JAIVWR010000060.1:0-7325 GCA_048636435.1 Acidobacteriota bacterium
GGGCATGATCACCCGCCGATTCACCTCCACCACGTCGAGAACCGCCCCCTGCAGGCGGCGCAGGACGGCCAGCACGTCGGCGATGGTGTCCTTCAGGTACAAGCGCAGGTCGGTGGCCACCTGGTCGTTGCGGGAGCGCGCGGTGTGCAGGCGGTCGGCGGCCTGGCCGATCTTCTGGCGCAGGCGCGCCTCGATGTTCATGTGGATGTCTTCCAGCTCGCGGCTGAACTCGAACCGGCCGGCCTCGATCTCCTCGCCTATCTCCTCCAGCCCCCGCACGATGGCCTCGCCGTCCTCCTGCGGGATGATGCCCTGCTCGGCCAGCATGCGGGCGTGGGCAATGGAGCCGGCGACGTCGTACCTGCCCAGCCGCCGGTCAACGTCGATGGAGGCGGTGAACGCCTCCGCCTGCCGGTCGGTGGCCTTGGCGAAGCGGGCGGCCCAGACCTTGGCGCGCTTCTTCTTAGCCATGATTAAGGATGGGCAACTGGGTCAACTCCCAGAGATTGTCGATGACGTAGTCGGGCGCGATCTCGCCCTCCACGTCCACCTTGTCGGCGCCCACCTCAGTGGGCTCGTCCAGCGGCGGGCGCTTCCAGACAGCGATCATGCCAAGGCCCTTGGCCCCGGCCACATCGCAGCGCAGAGAGTCGCCCACCATCATCGTCTCTTCGGCCTCGACCGCCAGAGCATCCAGCGCGTGCTGGAAGATCTTGGGATGAGGTTTTACATAGCCCACGTTCGAGGAGATGGTCACCACCTGGAAGTAGGGTTCGAGGCCGTATTCCTCCAGCTCGGCCAGGAAGCGCGGCCCGCCGTAGGCGCGGTCGGTGACGGCGCCCACCTTGAAGCCCTGCTCCTGCAGCCAGCGCAGGGTGTCGAGGGCGCCGGGGAAGAGGGTGCGGCCGAAGAACTGGCCGCCCAGGTTCCAGGCGTCCCACAGCTCCTCCGTCTGGCGAGCGTTGATGGTCAGCCCCAGGCGAGCGGCCACCTCTCGGCAGAGGGCCGGATAGTCCGGGCTGACCAGGTCGGTGCGATAGGCCCTCTCCGTCTCCTCCTCCACCGCGATGCGGATGTCTCGGCCCAGGAAGAAGAGCGGGCCCTCGGGCTCGATGCCCCAGCCGCGCAGAACGTCCGACACCCGCCGCACCGTCTCCTGCTTCACAGCGAGGTGCGGCGGCATGTTGGGGAAGTGCCACAGCGTATCGCCCAGGTCGAAGAGGACGGCTTTAGTCATCATAGCCGAGACTACCCCTCGCCCTCCTCCGCCAGCATCTGGACGCGAGCCTGCACCCGCACCGGCAGACCCCAGATGTGGATGAAGCCCGGCGCCGCGCTCTGATCGTACACGTCGCCCTTATCATACGTGGCCAGGGAGAAATCATACAAGCTCTTGGGCGACTTGCGCCCCACCACCATCGCCGTCCCCTTGTGCAGCCTCACTCGCACGCTGCCGGTCACATGGCGCTGCGTGCTCTGAACGTAGGCCGCGATGTCCTGATGGTGGACGGTGAACCACAGGCCGTTGTAGATGAGGTCGGCGTACTCCTGGGCGATGCGCTCCTTGAGGCGCACCTGCTCCTTGGACAGGGTCATCTGCTCCAGGCCATCGTGCGCCCGCAGAAGCGTCACCGCCGCCGGCGCCTCGTATATCTCACGCGACTTGATGCCCACCAGCCGATTCTCCATATGGTCGATGCGGCCCACGCCGTGCTCACCGGCCAGCTCGTGCAGGCGGCTTACCAGCGACACGGGATCGAGCTCGCGGCCGTCCAGGGCCACGGGCATCCCCTTCTCGAAGCCGATCTCTACGTAGCCCGGCTTGTCGGGCGCGGCGGCCACCGATTTCGTCCACTGGAACACGTCCTCCGGCGGCTCGACCCAGGGGTCCTCCAGGACGCCGCACTCGATGCTGCGCCCCCACAGGTTCTCGTCAGTGGAGTAGGGGCTCTCCTTGGTCACCGGCACGGGGATCTCGTGCTTCTGAGCATAGACGATCTCCTCGTCGCGCGTCAGCCCCCACTCCCGCAGGGGGGCAACGATGCGCAGGTCGGGCGCCAGCGCCTGAATGCTGACGTCGAAGCGCACCTGGTCGTTCCCCTTGCCGGTCGAGCCGTGAGCGACGGCGGTGGCCCCCTCCTCGCGGGCGGCCTCCACCAGCAGCTTGGCGATAAGCGGCCGCCCGAGGGCGGTGGCCAGAGGGTACTGCTTCTCGTAGACGGCGCCAGCGGCCAGGGCGGGGAAGGCGAAGTGACGGATGAACGTCTCCTGGGCCTCGGCCCAGCGGAAAGCGACGCCCCCCGCCGCTAACGCCCGGCTGTGCAGCGTCTCGCGGTCCTTCTGCATGCCCACGTCCACGGTCAGGCAGACGACATCGTAGCCCCGCTCCTCCTTCAGCCAGCGCACGGCCACGCAAGTGTCGAGGCCGCCGGAATAGGCAAGAATAAGCTTCTCAGCCATTTCTACTCCCTCTCCTCTTTCTCCAGCTTCCCTAGCACCTTGTCCACGATCTCAACCGCCCGGTCCAGTTCCTCCTCGCTCACCACCAGAGGCGGCATGAGGCGCAGGGCGGTGGGCTTCACGTTGTTCGCGATCAGCCCCTCCTCCCGACACATCCCCACGGCTTGTTCGGCCACCTCGCCGTCCAGCTCGATGGCCCACAACAGACCGCGACCGCGCACCTCCGTGACAATAGGATGGCGGTCGGCCAGACTGCGCAGGCGGCGCTCCAGGTGCTGGCCCTTCTTCGCCACCTGGCCGGGGATGTCGTTATCGATAACGTACTTTAGCACCGAATAGCCGACGTGCGTGCACAGGGGATTGCCCCCGAATGTGCTGCCGTGGTCGCCCGGCGCGAACACGGCGCAGTGCTCCTTGGCCAGGAGAGCGCCAATAGGCACGCCTCCGGCCAGGCCCTTGGCCAAGGTCATGATATCAGGCTCGGCGCCGTACTGCTGATAGGCGAATAGGCTGCCCGTGCGGCCGATGCCCGTCTGCACCTCGTCCAGGATCAGCAGGATGCCCGCCTCGTCGCACCAGGCCCGCAGCCGGCGCAGGTAGTCGTCGCTGGGGACGTTGACGCCGCCCTCGCCCTGGATGGGCTCCACAAGGACGGCGCAGGTCTTGGCGCTCGTGGCCTTGCGAATGGCCTCCACGTCGTCGAAGGGCACGTGAACGAAGCCCGGAGGCAGGGGCAGATAGGGCAGCTTATACTTCTCAGTACCGCTGGCAGTGAGAGTAGCCAACGTCCGCCCGTGGAAGGCGTTGTCGGTGCAGATGACCTCGTAGGCACCATCCCTTTTCTCTTTGCCCCACTTGCGGGCCAGCTTGACAGCCCCCTCGATAGCCTCGGCGCCGCTGTTGCACAAGAAGACGCGATCGAGGCAGCTATTTTCGACCAGAAGCTGGGCCAAGCGAAGCTGAGGGACGCTGTACACGAGGTTAGAGACGTGGATGAGAGCGCTGGACTGCTCGGCCAACGCCGACACCACCGTCGGATGGCAGTGACCCAGGCTCACGGCGGCGATACCCGCCACGAAGTCCAGATACTCTCTCCCATCGTCGTCCCAGACGCGCACGCCTTGGCCTCGCACCAGGGTGACCGGCTGGCGCTTGAAGGTCGAAAAGAGATAGCGGTTCTCCAGCTGCTGCCAGTCGGTCATGACCCCTCCTCGCCCGCGCCGATGGTCGTTCCCGCGAACCGGCCTTGCTGAACCCCGGCCAGCAGAGCGTGCGGCTGGCGACCGTCGATGACGGCCGTGCGCGTGCCGCCGTCACAGGCCCGCAGGCAGGCCTCCACCTTGGGGATCATGCCCCCGGAGACCGTCCCCTGGTCGATGAGGGCTGCCGCCTCCTGGCACGACAAGTGAGCCAGGGAGGCGCCGTCGCTGCCGCTGACGCCCGCCACGTCGGTCAGGAAGACCAGCCAGCGGGCCGCCAGGGCGAAGGCCATCTCGCCCGCCACCGTATCGGCGTTGATGTTCAGGATCTGGCTCCGCGGTTTCTGGTCCTCCCACAGGAGCCCCAAGGGCGCGATAACGGGCAGGTAGCCCGCATCGAATAGCCGTACAAGCATGTCGCTGTCCACCCGCTCGATCTCGCCAACGTATCCCAGATCGGGGTCTAGCTGGCGAACGCGGATCAGGCTGCCGTCAGCCCCCGAAAGGCCGATGGCCCGGCCACCCAGGGCGCTGATGGCCGCCACCAGTTCCGTATTGATGAGGCCAGCCAGCACCGCCACCACCACTCGCAGAGACTCAGCGTCCGTCACCCGCAGGCCGCGCACGAAGCGAGTGGGCGTATCGCGAGAGTCCAGCCATTCGCCTATCGTAGCGCCGCCGCCGTGCACCACAACCGGGCGCCAGCCCTCCCTCTGCAGCGCTACCAGGTCTTCCAGGGTGGTGTCGTGGCTGCCCAGGGTGCTGCCACCAATCTTGACCACAATGATCGGCGATTCGCTCATCTCACGTTGTGTAGGCGCTGTTCAGGCGCACGTACTCCTCGGTGATGTCACAGCCCCAGGCGGTGGCCGCGCCGTCCCCCAGGCCCAGGTCCAGTCGAAGCTCCACCTCTGCCCCTGCCAGGGCGGCTCGCGCCGCCCTCTCGTCGTGGTCCAGCGCCCGGCCCCGACGATACAGGCAGACGTCGCTCAGGTAGAGAGTGGCTTTGTCCTCAGTCATGTCAGCCCCGCTGCCGCCCAGGGCAGCCAGGATGCGCCCCCAGTTGATGTCCTCCCCGTAGATCGCCGTCTTGACCAGCAGCGAGCCGGCCACTCCCCTAGCCGCTCGGCGAGCGTCGGCTTCGCTGGCCGCCCCTTCCACCCTCACCTCGATCAGCTTGGTAGCCCCCTCACCGTCGCGGCAGATGGCCTTGGCCAGGTGAGTGCAAACCAGGGTCAGCGCTTCGCAGAAAGGCTCCGCCGCCGGATGCTCAGCATCGAGCGGCTCTCCTGCCGCCAGGCCATTGGCCAGCACCACCACCATGTCGTTGGTGCTGATATCGCCGTCGACGGTGATCATGTTGAAGGAGGCATCCACCGCCTGGCGCAGGGCAGCGTCCAGGAAGTCTCCGCGAACGGGCGCATCGGTAGTCAGAAAGCACAGCATCGTTGCCAGATTGGGGTGGATCATCCCCGCCCCCTTGGCCACCCCGCCCACGGTGTACCGGCGCCCCTGGCAGTCGAACCGGACAGCTATCTGCTTGGGTACCGTATCGGTGGTCATGATAGCCAGGGCCAGGTCGTCGCCTCCCTTGCTCGAAAGCACGATGTCGCCGATGCCCGCGCGAACTCGTTCCATGGGCATGCAACTGCCGATGACGCCGGTGCTGGCCACCAGCACGTCCTCCGACCGGATGCCCAGCTTGACAGCCGTCAGTTCAGCCATCTCATAGGCTTCCCGCAGGCCCTCCTCGCCCGTGCAGGCGTTGGCGCAGCCGGCGTTGGCGACGATGGCCTGGACCCGCCCGTCGGCCAGGTGCTTCTGGCAGACGAGGATGGGCGCTGCCTTCACCCGATTGCTGGTGAAAACGCCAGCCGCCGAGCAGGCCTGCTCGGAATGAAGGATGCCCAGGTCCAGCCTGTCGACGTTCTCCCTGATGCCCGCACGGACGGCGCCCGCCACAAAGCCGCGAACACTGGTAATGCTCCCTTGGGGAATGGCTACAATCTCTGAACTCATCGTCGAGAGGCCCAGCTGCCTCACGGGTAAACTGCGGGCAGGTCGAGGCCGGCGGCCTCGGCGAAGCCCAGCATCAGGTTCATGTTCTGGACTGCCTGGCCGGCCGCCCCTTTCACCAGATTGTCGATGCAACTCACCACTACCAGGCGGCCCGCTCGCGCGTCCACAGTGGGATAGACTAGGCAGAGGTTATTGCCCCAGGTGTGCTTGGTCTGAGGCGGCTCGGCTGTCACCCGCACGAAGGGCTCGTCCCTGTAGAAGTCCTCGTACAGTTCGCGCACCTTGGCTTTCGTCCATGCCTGTCCATCGACAAGGGGCGCGTAGCAGGTGGTGAGGATGCCGCGGGTCATCGGCACGATATGCGGCTGAAAGGTGACCCGCAGCGAGGCCTCGGCCTTCGGCCACAGCCGCCCCAGTTCCTGGACTATCTCCGGCAGATGGCGATGGCCCTCCATAGCATAGGCGGCCACGCTCTCGTTGGCCTCGGCGTAGTGGTAGCTGAGGCCCAAGCTGCGGCCCGCTCCCGATACGCCCGACTTCGCGTCGATGATGACGTCAGGCTCGATGATGCCGCCCTTGGCCGCCGGCGCCAGGGCCAGCAGCGCCCCCACCGGGTAGCAGCCGGGGTTCGCCACCAGTCGCGCCTCCCGAACGGCCTCCCGCTTCAGCTCCGCCAGGCCGTAGACTGCCTCCGCCAGCAGCTCCGACGCGGGGTGAGCTACGCCGTACCAGCGCTCGTACTCGGCGGCGTCGCTCAGGCGGAAGTCAGCGCTTATGTCGACCAGCGGCAGGCCCTTGCGCACCAGCGGCGCCACCACCTCGGCGCTGGCACCGTGGGGCAGGGCGGAGAAGGCAAAGTCCACGTCCTCCAGCTCACTGCTGACCTTCAGTTCCAGCGGCCAGAGGTGCGGGAAGACCTCCGATAGCGCCTTCCCCGCCGCGCTGCGCCCGCTGACCGAGGTGACCTTCACCTCCGGGTGCATGTAGAGGAGGCGGGCCAACTCGGCGCCGGCGTAGCCGGTCACATTGATGATGCCAACCCTGGTCAATCTGCTCCCTTTCGCTGCATTGGATGGCTTAGAGTATACACAGGGGCGATAGGTGCGGGCAAGAAAAAGAACGCGCGCTTGCCGTCGTCGCCGCGTGGAAGTAGGATGAAGCGGCCAAGGAGGTGAAACCATGGATGAGCTATCCCGCCAGGTCCTCAAACAGGCCATCAATATCAGCGATGAAGACCTCGAAAGGCTTGCGCCGGGGCTGAGGAAACTTGTCTCCGATCTGCCCACCAAGACGAAATGGAAGATAATCGCCGAGGTGACGGAGTCGAAATACTGCTTTGCCGGGCTCAAGCCAGGCGACAAGTTCGTCTTCAACTACCCCGTGCTCAACATCGCCGAGAGCACGGCCACTCCCTGCGTCCCGGCCATTGCTGCACTGGCGAACCATCTCCCGCTCATGATCGACCGGCTGGCTGAAGGCGTTGACCCCAACGACTCGATCCGTGCTGGCCAGCAGTTTGAATGCCCGGACGTGGGCCTGGAGCACGGCGGCCTGGGAAAGGTCTGGTTCAAGCTGTACGCCGAAAAACGCGAGTGAGCTCGCTTCTCTCGCGGTTGCCATCGTGTGCGAGAGAGGCTAGGATCGCCT
>JAIVWR010000061.1:0-7310 GCA_048636435.1 Acidobacteriota bacterium
GGCTGTTGAAGCTGAAGTTACGAGGGGCGATCTCGCCCAGGCTGAGGCCGCAGTGGACGCAGGCGAAGTGCTCCGAGTACAGCCGCTCGTCAGGGCCGACCTGAAGGTCGGCCCCTACGGGAGGGTCGATAGACACCTGGACGATGCCAGCGCCCAGCCTGAGGGCCGTCTCCACCGAATCGGCCAGGCGAGTGGCCGCGCCGGAGCCGTCGCCTTCCGGCTCCTCGGTGATCACGCGGTCGACGACGATCTCGATGGAGTGACGCTTGTTCTTATCGAGAAGGATGTCCTCGGCCAGGTCGTAGATGCGGCCGTCCACGCGGACCCGCACGAATCCGGCCTTGCGGGCGTCCTCGAAGATCTGGAGGTGCTCGCCTTTGCGGTCGCGCACTACGGGCGCCATGATCATCAGGCGGCGGCCAGCGGGCAGGGCGAGGATGGAGTCGACGATCTGCTGCACGGTCTGGCGCTCGATGGGGCGGCCGCACTGGGGGCAATGGGGGCGCCCCACGCGGGCGAAGAGCAGGCGCAGGTAGTCGTAGATCTCCGTCTGGGTGCCCACGGTGGAGCGAGGGTTGCGGCTGGCCCCCTTCTGATCGATGGAGATGGCCGGGGAGAGGCCCTCGATGTAGTCCACGTCGGGCTTCTCCATCTGGCCGAGGAACTGGCGGGCGTAGGCAGAGAGCGATTCTACATAGCGGCGCTGGCCCTCGGCGTAGATGGTGTCGAAGGCCAGGGAGCTCTTGCCGGAGCCGGAGACGCCGGTGATGACGACCAGCTTGTCGCGGGGGATGGCAACGTCGATGTTCTTGAGATTGTGCTCGCGGGCACCCCGGACGATGATGGCATCCAGAGGCATGCAACGTCCTCCTGAAGCTTAAGATCAATCGTTAATTGTAGCACGCAGGAAGGACTCGAACAAGGGTGCTAAGGGGTGCTTCTCTGAGGCTGCGGTCGCTGTCTCGACGCTCGGCAGGGGGAAAGCAGCGCTAGACTGCCTACGCGGGGGGCAGCTTCCCCTCGAACTGCTCCAGGCGGCGCTCGAGGTTCCTCTGCACGAGGGCTATCGTGAGGTCGCCGCGGGTCCGCTCGAGGAGGCCGCGCATGGCGTCGGTGGTGCGGCGAAGGCCGGCGGTTATCGCCTCGGGGTAGTCCATGGTCACCAGAACGGCGTAGATATCGTCCATGGCAGCGAGAGCACTCTCGCAGCGGCCGATGTCGCCGCCGCGGAGGCTGTCCAGCAGGTAGCGGCGCAGCTCGCCCATAGCCTCACCGAGGCCGTTGAGGTAGGCAGGGTGGTCGACGCGGAGATCGGCGGGCGAGGGCAAGGGGCGGCCGGCCACCAGGGCCAGGGTGAGGCAGCCCTCGGCAAACTCCTTCTGGGCATTATGGACAAAGCCGGCGTAGAAGATGTCGGGGTGGTCGGCCAGGGCCTCGGACGCCTGCTCCAGCAGGCTCCTGGCCTGGGCCAATAGGTCCTCGGCGGCGGCGAAATCCCCGCGATGAACGGCGCGGATGGCGTTGGCCGAATGGCGCAGGGCGGGCCGGCACAGGGGCAGGGCCCGCTCGCGGGCGGCGTGCTTGGCATCCAAGTGGGCGCGGATGTCCTCCGCGATGGCGTTCAGGCGCTTCGTCGGCTGCTCGGCTTTCTTTGGCATCGGAAGGTGCTATGCCTCCTTCAGCGGCTCGGGGAACTCCCCTTCGCGGGCGGCGTCGATCATCTTGCGCGTCTCGTCGGGCAGCTCTAATCCCTGCTCGCTAAACTTTCGCTCCACCCGGCGGCCGATCTGGCGCGGGTCCTTGTAGTCCTCCAGGCGCTTGGGCTCACTGCCGTACTCTTCCAAGATGGTCTGCTCCGACTTGTGGTAGGCAAAGCGGGAGACAGCCCGATTCAGGTTCCCGCCGCCGCAATGCTGGCAGCGGGCCCGGTAGGACGAGCGCATGCGCTTGACGAAGACGCTGGACAAACGACCGCAGTCCTGGCACTTGAACTCGTAGATGGGCATGCCTAGCTGTGGGCCCTCCTAGTCGAAATCATCTAGAGGCTCCTGCCCCCCTTCGCCGAGGTCCTCGGGCATCTCGCCAGCCTCCATGCGGTCCACCATCTCGTCGAACTCCGGCCCTAGCTCCTCGCCCATCTCTCGGCCCATGCGGCGGGCCCAACGAGCCATGCTACGCGGGTCGCTCTCATCGAGGTCGGCCAGGCTGGCGTCGGAGGCCAGGTCTTCCAGGTGGCTCTCCTCCGAGTGCAGCACGGCCACCCGCGATATGAGGCGAGTCAGGTCGGTGCTGCCGCAGTGCGAGCAAACGGCTGCGGCCGCGGCCTGGATGCTGCGCTGGAAGATGCTGGCCCGCCTCTGGCAGCGATTGCAGCGATACTCGTAGATGGGCACAGCCGACTACCAACCCTCCTCCTGACGCAACTGAGCGATCTTGTCGCGCTCGGCGCAGACCCTCAGATAGTGGCAACCGGCGCAGTGCCTGCCGACGGTGGCCAGGAAATCCTGCTCGGCTGCCATGCTCTCCACTGCCGCCAACGCCTGGCGCAGGCTCTCCTCAAGCTCCTCGCGGGTCGGGCGGATACTCCAGACGTCGCCCTCCTCCAGGTAGAAGTAGGAAGCGCGACGCAAGGGACGCGACAGCTTCCGCTCCAACATAATAGCATAGAAGCGAAGCTGGTCGACATCCACCTCCGACGGGCGAGCGCCCGTCTTGTAGTCGATGAGGTGGAGGCCCCCGTCCGGCTCCTCGTCCACCCGATCGATGCGCCCTATGAGGGTCACCTGGTCAGAGACCGGCAGCTCGTAGTAGGCCTCGAGGGCCAGAGGCTGGAGGGACAGGTCGTGCTGGTGAGAGAAGCGGCGCATCTGAGCCTCGGACCGCTCGCGCCAGGCCTTCCTCTCGGCAGGAGACCCCAGGCGAAAGACCAGGGCCTGCCACTTCTCGTCCAGAAGGGTGAGCAGACGCTCCACGTCTCGGTCATGGGCGGGAACGTAGGCGAAGAAATCGTGCAGAGTGGCGTGAACGAGAGCGCCCACGACATCCTGAGGGCTGGGCCTCGCCGGCAGGCGCTCGACGTACTGGTACTTGTAGCGCAGCCTGCAGCGACGAAAGGTACGCAGACGCAGGGGCGATAGCTTGAACATGGGCCAGCAGCTAGCCGAGCTCTCTGTCGGCGATCGCTCCCTCGATGTGCTGAACGGCGAGCAGGCGGCCCCTCGATAGCTCTACGCCGACCACGTCGATGCGCTGGTTCGCAGGGACATCAGGGTGCTCCTGCAGATAGGCCTTGGCCACCGTCAGGAGCCTGCGCTCCTTGGCCGCTGTCACCGACTCGGCCGGGGTACCGAAGGCGTCGCCGCGGCGGGTGCGCACCTCCACGAAGACCAGGCAGTCGCCGTCCTCAGCCACGATATCGATCTCCCCCTCGCGGCAGCGGAAGTTGCGGGCGCGGATGCGATAGCCCTTGGCCTCGAGATGAGCCGCCGCCACGCGCTCGCCGAAGGCGCCAAGGTCGCGCCGGCCAGAGTTCACAGACACTCCAGGCAAGCCCGTACGGGGGCAAAGGTGCGGCGGTGAATGGAGCAAGGCCCCAGGCGCGTCAGGGCGGCCAGATGCTCGCGGGTGGCGTATCCCTTATTGCGGGCGAACCCGTAGCCGGAGAAGCGCCCATCGGCCTCCAGCATGAGCTGGTCGCGGGCCACCTTGGCCACGATGGAAGCACAGGCGATGGACAGAGACAAGCCATCGCCGTGGATGATCGGCCGCTGAGGCAGCGAGCAGCGAGGAAGGGACAGAGCATCGATGAGGACGAATTCGGGCGTGGACGATAGCTCAGCCAGAGCAGCGAGCATGGCACGGCGAGTAGCCTCGACAATGCCGAGGGCGTCCACAAAACCGTGGGGTATGATGCCCAGGGCGATGGCTACGGCGTCTTTGCAGATGCAGCCGGTCAGCTCCTCACGCCTCGCCGGTGAGAGAACCTTGCTATCGCGGACGCGTGCCAGCCAGGGGAAACGACAACGCGGCGGCAGAAGCACCGCCGCCGCTACAACGGGTCCGGCTAGGGGGCCCCGGCCCACCTCATCAACGCCAGCCACCAGGTCGGCGCCCTGAGCCCAGAGGTCCTCCTCGTATATGAACGTGGGAGGCTCTCTCATAATACGCCCCCTATTAGGATTACAATAACATGATAGATCGAGGAGGGCAACGGTTGACAACATATGAAAGCGTCGCTACTTTGGGCCCAAGGTCGGAAATTCTCATGCAGGAGGTGAACGATGCCGATCGTGCGAGTGGAGATGTGGCCCGGTCGCACCCACGCTCAGAAGCAGGAGCTGGCGCGGGTGATCACCGAGGCTATAGTGAACATAGCCCAGACGACGCCCGAGGCCACCATCGTCGTATTCCAGGACGTGGCCAAGGAGAACTGGGCCCAGAGCGGGGTGCTGGCCTCGGATGCGAGCAAGTAGGAGCGCCGCTGCGGGAGGCTGATTTCGTGGCGCTGGCCCAGTCTGCTATAATAGCTAGAGCGGGTGGTGAAGAGCTGTTTCGCCATCCGCGAGCGGGGATGACCTGAGGCGAGGACAATGAAAGGTCGCTGGCTGCGAAATAGCTTCATATACCTTCTCATCCTGGTGGGTGTGATCGCCATTGTCTTTACCCTGTTCGGCACCGGCGGCGGGGAGAGCAAGGAGAAGGTCGACCTAGCTGTGTTCGTGGATGACGTGGAGAACAGTAGGGTGGTGGAGAAGAGTGTCGAGGTCGATGGCAACAACGTCACCTGGAAGGTGATGTTGGCAGACGGCGAAACGACCTTCAAGACCAAAATGGAGAAAAACGACACTGTGCGGGACGTCCTGAACGATGCAGGGATCCCGATCGACGAGCAGCCTAAGGTCGACATCAAGGGGGGCGGCTTCGACTGGTTTGGCATCTTCATAAACTTCCTGCCGCTGATCATCTTCGGTGGGCTGCTCATCTTCCTGATGCGTCAGGCTCAGGGCAGCAATACGCAGGCCATGAGCTTCGGCAAGAGTAAGGCCCGCTTGTTTACCGGCACCAGAACGGGCGTCACTTTCACAGACGTGGCTGGGGTGGAGGAGGCCAAGGAGGAGCTCCACGAGATAGTGGAATTCCTGAAGTGGCCCGAGAAGTTCATCGCGCTGGGTGCGCGCATTCCCAGAGGCGTGCTCTTGCTGGGCCCACCCGGTACTGGCAAGACACTTCTGGCCAAGGCGGTGGCCGGCGAGGCGGCCGTGCCGTTCTTCTCCATCAGCGGCTCGGAATTCGTGGAGATGTTCGTGGGAGTGGGCGCGTCGCGAGTGCGTGACCTGTTCGAACAGGCCAAGCGAAACTCTCCCTGCATCATCTTCATCGACGAGATCGACGCCGTGGGCCGCCACCGTGGCGCCGGGCTAGGCGGGAGCCACGACGAGCGCGAGCAGACGCTGAACCAGATCCTGGTGGAGATGGACGGCTTCGACACCCACACCAACATCATCGTTGTGGCGGCCACGAACCGCCCCGACATCCTCGACCCGGCGCTCCTGCGGCCCGGCCGCTTCGACCGCCAGGTTGTGCTGGACCGGCCTGACATCAAGGGTCGCTGGGCTATTCTGGAAGTGCACTCCAAGGGCAAGCCGATGGACAAGGATGTGAGCCTGGAGGTGATGGCCAAGCAGACGCCAGGCTTCTCAGGCGCTGACCTGGCCAACCTGGTCAATGAGTCAGCCATCCTTGCCGCCCGGCGCAACAAGAAGAAGATCACGATGGCCGAATTTGAGGAGGCGGTGGACCGGGTGATCGCCGGGCCGGAGCGGAAGAGCAAGGTGATAAGCCCGAGGGAGAAGGAGACCATCGCCTATCACGAGGCGGGGCACGCCCTGGTGTCTCACATCCTGCCCAACGCGGACCCCGTGTACAAGATCACGATCGTCCCCCGCGGCCAGACGGGCGGTTTCACTCGGTTCACGCCAGCGGAGGACCGCAACCTGTGGACGCGCTCCCAGTTCCAGGACGCGCTGGCGACGATCCTGGGTGGCATGGTAGCCGAGGAGCTGGTGTTCGGCGAGATGAGTACCGGACCCCAGGACGACCTGGAGCGGGTCACCAAGATCGCGCGCCAGATGGTCACCCAGTGGGGCATGAGCGAACGGCTGGGCCCGCGCACCTTCGGCAAGCGAGAAGAGATGGTGTTCCTGGGCAGGGAGATCTCCGAGCAACGCAACTACAGCGAGAAGGTGGCGGAGGAGATCGACGAAGAGGTGCGACGGCTCGTCGATGAGGCCTACCAGAGCGCCAGTAAGGTGCTGGTCGAGAGGCGGGCCAAGCTGAATCAGATAGCCAAGCATCTCATAGAGGTGGAGACCATCGAGGGGGAGGCTCTGGCGACCCTCTTCGACGCTCCGGTGGATGAGGAACTGACCACCGCCGAGAGGGAGCCAGAAGGGGAGCCGGAGGAGCCGAAGAAGCCCAAGAAGAAGGAGTCCCGCACCGAGCCGAGGATCGCTCCCCCCAAGCCAGGGCTAGCCTGGGGCAGCGAAGCGAGGGCTAGCCTAGACCCGGAGATGAAAAAGGAGTAGGAGAGGCTAGAGTCTAGGCAGGCTGCCCCCTGACGGACTGAGCCTTCTCGTTTTGGCACGGCGGCCCTGCGGTCGTCGTGTTTTGGTGCGGTTGACCCAAGAAAGCCAGGTTTGCTAGAATCGCCAGAGCGTTTGTTCCAGGAGGTATGAAGAAATCTACGCCGTAGTGCGGACGGGCGGCAAACAGCACAGGGTGGAGCCGAACCAGCTCCTGGACGTGGAGCGACTGCCGGCAGCCGTGGGCGACACGGTGGAGCTGCTCGACGTGCTGCTGGTGGCCGACGGGGAAGAGGTAACTGTAGGGCGGCCCACGGTGGCGGGAGCGAGGGTGATAGCGGAAGTGGTGGAGCACAGCCGCGAGAAGAAGATCGTGGTGTTCAAATACAAGGCCAAGACCCGCTATCGCAAGAAGATGGGTCACCGCCAGGCCTACACCCGCCTCGCCATCCGCCAGATACTCATCGGCGGCGAGCCGGAGGCTGTGGCGGCAGCGGAGGCACCAGCCAAGCGGCGCCCGCGAAGGGCTCCCGCGAAGAAGCGAGCGCCCAAGGCCGCGCCTGAAGCGAAGGCAGAGGCCGCAGCGGAGGTGCCCGCCGAGGTCGCAGCGGAGGCGCCCGCTGAGGTCGCCCCCGAGGCCGCGGCTGAGGCTGCACCTGAGGCAGCCCCGGACGTAGCACCGCCGGAGGAGAAGCCGGCCAAACCACCCAGAAGAAGGGCGACCACGGC
>JAIVWR010000062.1:0-7161 GCA_048636435.1 Acidobacteriota bacterium
TTCGAGGATGGCATCGGTGCCGTGCCTGAGGCGGCCGAGCGAGAGATGAAGGTCTACGACGTGGCGGAGTTGCTGGATATGGCGGTGGCCCCTGCGCCCGCCGTCCCTGAGGCAGCCAAGGCCGATGCGCCGCAGGACCAGGCCGTGGAGCCACCTCAGTGAGGGGGATAGCCAGGTGGCTACCTGTATGTGGCCCTTGCGCGCATGACACAGCAGGGCGTGCGCGGCGCCACGAAGATCATCGGCGGTTTGCCGTAGCGCCTGCCAGCAGGCGGGCTCAGCAATCTTAAGAGTTTGGGCGACAAAACCGTGCCCCGCCCCAAGGGCAGGCGGGGCTGAGGGAGGAGGTACATCATGCTTCACATCATTTGCTGCGTCAAGCAGGTGCCCGACCCGGAGACGCCAGCTTCCCAGTTCAAGGTGGACGAGGCGACCAAGAAAGTGTTGCCGGTGCCGGGCATCGATCCGGTGGCCGACGAGTACGCTATCCTGGGCGTCGAGGCCGCTCTGCGCATCCGCGAGGCCTTGGGCGAGGCCAAGATCACTGTCCTTTGCCTGGGCCCCGAGGCCGCTCGCGATGCCGTCAAGAAGGCCCTGGCCATGGGTGCCGATGAGGGCATACAGCTCACCGATAGCGCTTTCGAAGGTGGCGACAGCTACGCTACCGCTCGCGCTCTAGCAGCGGCCATCAAGAAGCTGGAGCCCTTCGATCTCGTCCTCTGTGGTCGCCAGGCGCCGGACTGGGACGTAGGCGTGACGCCTTCGGTCATCGCCGACCTGCTGGGTCTGCCCTGTGTGACCCGTGCCAGTGACGTAAAAGTCAGCGATGGCACCCTACAGGTGGAACGGGTGCTCATGGACGGCTTCGAGACGGTGGAGACCAGTCTTCCCGCCGTGGTTAGCATCAGCAACGAGCTGGGTGAGCCACGCTACCCCCAGCTGCGAGAGATCATGGCGGCTGCCAAGAAGCCGGTAGCCGTCTGGTCGGCGGCCGACCTGGGCGTGGACCCGTCGCTGGTGGGTGCCGCCGGCTCTCTCCTCTCTTTGGACCGCCTCTACGTGCCCGTGCACGAGGCCAAATGCGAGTTCATCGAGGCAGAGACCGCGGACGAAGCAGCCGAGAAGCTGGCCACCACGCTTCGGGAGGCGAAGCTCATCTAAGGACCTGCCTGCCGGCAGGCAGGCCAGAGCAAGGAGAAATGCACGATGGCTAACGAAAGCGGAGTACTGGTTGTTGCGGAAGTGGCCGAGGGTGCCCTGGCCTCCATCAGCGCGGAGGTGTTGGCCGCCGCTCGGCGGCTAGCCGACGAGCTCGGCCAGCCCGTCCAGGCAGCCCTCCTGGGGCAGGGAGTAGAGCCCCTGGCTCAGGAGTTGATCGCCGCGGGGGCGGATAAGGTCTACGTGGTGGACGACGCCATCCTGGCGGAGTACCAGAGCGATGCCTTCGTCCCGGCGGTCGAGAAGGTCTGCCGCGAGGCCAATCCGTCCATCGTCCTTCTGGGACAGACCGATATCGGACGTGACTTGGCCCCTCGCCTGGCCTTTCGCCTGGAGACAGCGGTGGCCATGGACTGCCTCGATCTGGCCGTCAGCGACGGCCGTCTGGTGATGACTCGCCCCTGCTATGGGGGCAACGCCAATGCCCAGCATACCTGTAAGACCATGCCCCAAATGGCCACCGTCAGGGTCAAGTCGCAGGAGCCTCTCGCACCTGACACCTCTCGCCAAGGGGAGGTGGCCAAGGTAGCCGCCGGCATCGATGCCTCCGCCGTCCGCACCAAGATCACCGGCAGGCGCAAGGAGGAGGCAGAGGGTATACGCCTGGAGGACGCCGAGGTGATCGTGGGCGGAGGCCGTGGCATGGGCAGCGTCGAGGCATTCCAGACACTGGAGGAGCTGGCCGACCTGATGAAGGGCGCGGTAGGCGCCACTCGCGCTGCCTGCGACATGGGCTGGTATCCCATACCGAAGCAAATAGGACTCACCGGCAAGGTGGTAAGCCCCTCCCTGTACATAGCGGTAGCTATTTCCGGCGCTAGCCAGCACATGGCTGGCCTCAGTGGGGCCAAGAACATCGTCGCCGTCAACAAAGACCCCGAGGCCAGCATCTTCCGCTACTGTCGCTATGGCATTGTCGGCGACTGGAAGACGGTTATTCCGCCCTTCCTGAACAAGGTTCGCCAGCTGAAAGCACAATAGGCTTTTCCGCCGCAAGCAGAAGGGGCATGAGCCCGCAGAGGCCGGGGCCCATGCCCCTTTTGATTTGATCCTTGGGGGAGCCGTCGCCGCGACGGGCAGGTGCCTATCTGGAGGTGGGCGCGTCGGTTCCCCTTATAGCCAGTTTCCTGTAACATGGATATGCATATGTTTGTAATAGGCCTTACCGGAGGCATTGGCAGCGGCAAGTCCACCATTTCGGATATGCTGCGCGCCAAGGGTGCAGCTACCGTCTACGCTGACCAGATAGGCCACGAGGTCTATCGGCCGGGCACGCCAGCGTGGGATCAGGTGGTAGCCGCCTTCGGCCGCCAGGTGGTGGGCGACGACGGCCAGATCGACCGCCGCAAGCTGGGCCAGATAGTGTTCAGCGACCCGGAGGCTCGCCGGCGCCTGGACGCCATCACTCACCCGCCCATGGAGCAGATGATGTCGGAGAGGCTGGAGGAATTGCGGCGGCAGGGCACCAGAGTGGTCGTGCTCGAGGCCGCTATCCTCATCGAGGCTGGCTGGGCTCACCTGGCGGACGAGGTCTGGGTGACCGTGGTTTCGCCAGACGTGGCCGCTCAGCGGTCGATGGAGCGCAGCGGCCTCAGTCGAGAGCGGGCAGAGGCCCGCATCGCCGCGCAGCTCTCCAACGAAGAGCGGCTGAAGCACGCCCAGGTCGTCATCGATACCAATTGCTCCCTGGCGGAGGTCGCTCAGCGGGTTGATGAGCTTTGGGATGACCTGATTGACCGATTGGCTGCAAAGGCGACATAATACCCCTTGTCGGCAGGCAGGAAAGTAGCGAGGAAATATGGGGACCCCGTCCGAGCACGCAGAGTACAAACAGTACGCCATCGAAGAGTACGTTCTCAGCGAGGAGCCCTTCTACCTGCCGCTGAAGGATGAGGTGGAGCTGTTCACCGCTGCCTTCGACCAGAAGATACCGGTACTCCTTAAGGGCCCCACCGGCTGTGGTAAGACTCGTTTCATCGAGTACATGGCCTACCGGCTCGACCGGCCCCTGACCATCGTCAAGGATGCCACCGGGCAATCCGAGGGGTCTGCCGACCACGGCCTGCCCCTGGTGACCGTGGCCTGCCACGAGGACCTGACGGCCAGCGACCTGGTGGGGCGCTATCTCCTGGAGGGGGAGTCCACCCGCTGGATCGATGGGCCCCTGACTCGCGCCGTCAAGGCCGGTGCCATCTGCTACCTGGACGAGGTCGTCGAGGCGCGCAAGGACACCACGGTCCTCATTCATCCCCTCACCGACCACCGCCGTATCCTGCCCGTCGAGAAGCTGGGTCAGATAGTGGAGGCCCGCGACGGCTTCCTGCTGGTCATCTCCTACAACCCCGGTTACCAGAGCGCCCTCAAGGACCTGAAGCACAGCACTCGCCAGCGGTTCATGGCCATCGAGTTCGGCTACCCGTCACGAGAGCTGGAGGCTCGCATCATCCAGCATGAGGCCGACATCCCTGACTCCCTGGCCGTAGACCTGGCCAAGCTGGGCGAGAAGGTGCGCCACCTCAAGGAGCACGGCCTAGCCGAGGGGGTGAGCACCCGTCTGCTCATCTATGCGGGCAGGCTCGTACAGAAGGGCATACCCCCTCGCCGCGCTTGTCAGGTGGCGGTGGTCTGGGCCCTCACCGATGACCACGAGGTGCAACGCAGCATAGAAGAGGTGGTGTCCTCTATCTTTGAGTAGTTCCTCTTTACGTCGCCTGGTAGGCCGGTTCGAAAAGGAACTGGCTCCCTTCTCCACCGCCCTGGCAGCAGAGTTCCGTTCCAGCGCTGAGGCGGCCTGCGATCTGCTGGAACCGGAGGAGGTGGCCTTGTGGGCCGAGGATGGCCTGGAACTGGCCCGCCGTTCCTGGCGCTCCTGGGAGGCGGCCAGCGAGTACTTCCGAGCCACCCCCCAGGTGCTCCCCCTCATCGGATTCGCCGCCTTACAGCGATGGGCTCAGCGGGGACACGACCTGGTCGAGCTGTCGTCATCCCTGGCCGCCGCCTACTTCCGCGCCAGCCCGGATACCCTGCCTCACCTGCCTCCATCCCAGATAGACGATTGGGTGATCCTGGGCCAGCAGCTCTACAAGGGCACCTGGCGCTCCGCCTCCCTGGCGGTGCAGTTCTTCGACATGAGCCCAGCCCTCTTGTCCCAGCTCTCTCTGGACGAGGTCAGGGCCCTGGTGCGATTCGTGGGGGTCCTGGCCGAGCGCTCTTACGACCTGGCCACCCACTGCCTGTCGGCGACGCCCACGTCCCTATCGCCCCTGTCCCCGCAGGACCGTGAGGCCTTCATACGTTTCGCCGAGGTCCTGGCCTACACCGGTTGGGCTGATGCCCGCTCCTATCTGGAGAAGGGCCCCGGTCTCCTCAGTCAGATCCAGGCCTCCCAGCGGCCGCGCTTCCTCGACCTAACCCGCGAGGTGGCGCGCCAGGAAGGGCGGCAGGCTTTCACCTTCTTCACCGAAGGGGCGCGCGCCCTGGGTCAACTCGAAGGGGATGACCACCCTTACCTGCTTTCGCTGGCCGAAGACCTGGCCTCCCGCTCGCCGGTGGCCGCCATGGAGTTCCTCAGGAGCCTGCCCCAGGTGCTGGTTCGCATCAGCGTGGACGACCTGCACCACTGGCACGCCTTCGGCCTGGCCCTGTTGGAAGCCAGCATCGAGGGTGGCAAGGCCTTCTTCCGCCTGCAGTCCAGCAAGAGCGACGAGGTTCTGGAGTCCCTGTCCTCGCGGGTGGAACTGAGCAGGGTGGCGGAAATCCTGCGAATGTACTGCAAGGCCCTGACCGGTAGCAATGTGGCTATTCACTCCGCTGACGCCCTTGCTGAGAAGAACATCGGCTGGGTGGCCAGCGAGCGCCCCTCCACCGAGGGCACCTCCATCTATCTGCCGCCAGCGGTGGACGAGTATCAAGACAAGGAGCAGAGTTTCGGCGTCTACAAGGTATACGCTACCCATCAGGCAGGCCACCTCGAGTTCGGCAGCTTTGAATTCCTCTTCGAAAGGCCAGGGCACATTTTCCCCGACGAGCGCCACCAGCTGGAGGAGCAGCGGGGCGGGCCCAAAAAGGCCCTGACCGACATCGAGCGCTTCTTCGACCTGTTCGACGACCGCCGCCTGGCGTCCGACCTGTTCGCCGTCGTGGAGGATGCCCGTGTCGACCGTCTGATAGCCCAGGAGTATTGTGGCATTCGCTCCATCTATCGGCGCATCCAGGACAGGGAACTGGAGAAGCGGCCGCAGCCGGAAGACCTGCCCCTGCGTCAGGCCTTCCTCGAGAACCTGATCCTGGCCAGCCTGGAGGGCTTCCAACGTATGCGCTGGCCCGCGACCATGATCGGCATCATGCGCAACGCCCTCGGCCTCCTGCGAGGCGTCCAGCAGCCTCAGGCCACCGTGGAGGACTCCGCCGAAGCCACTGCCCGCCTCTACAGCCTGGCCCAGAAGGTCCCCAACATCGTCAGCGATCTGGACAGGGACTGGCAACGCCTGGAGGAGGAAGAGATCGAGCTGCCCCAGGATATGGACGCTCTGGGCCAGGCCCTGGCCCAACTCATCCAGAGCGGCCAGGAGCAGTCCTATGAGAGCCCCCAGCCGGTGGAGTTCAGAGGCGAGTTCAAGCCGGAGCTGGTGCAGCTCCTTATGCGCCTGCGCCAGGAGAAAGAAGCCAAGCAAACCCAGGCATCGCCTCCGGCGCTGTCGCCGGAGCAGTTGCAGCAGCTCCTGGACAAGAGTGTGGAGATCACCCTCAACGAGATGGCCGAGGGTGACCTCACCGAAAGCTCTGCCCTCTTCCTGGCCAACCTCCTGAAGGAGACCACGCCCCAGCGGCCCGAAAAGCGCCTGCCCTATCACGATGGGGCGCCTCCACTGGGCATGCCCAGGGAGGGCGAAGAGGGGGAGCTGACCTGCGAGCCCAACTACTCCTACTATGACGAGTGGGACTTCCGGGCCAGCGACTACAAGCCCCGCTGGTGCCGGGTGGCCGAGTATTCACTGCCCGAGGGCGAGGCTCGGTTCTTCGAGCAGACCCTCATCAAGCACTCCAGCCTTGTCGCCCAGACCCGCCGTCAGTTCGAGCTCATGCGGCCGGAGATGTTCCGCAAGATCAAGCGTCTGCTGGATGGCGAGGAGTTCGACCTGGACGCTGTGGTGGACTTCCTGGTGGAGCGTCACACCGGCCACCAGCCCACGGGCAAGGTCTACTGGCGGCGCAACAAGGCGGAGAGGGACGTGGCCGTGGCCTTCCTCCTGGACATGAGCGCCTCCACCGACGAGGAGATCATGAAGCACGAGCGCCGCTACGGTCAGGACGATTTCGACGATGACCCCCGCCGCTACTTCTCCTGGTGGATGTCGCGGCGTGCCCAGGACATGCTGACCCCGCCCAAGCGGATCATCGACCTGGAGAAGGAGAGCACCGTCCTCCTCATCAAGGCCCTGGAGACCATCGGCGATAGCTACGGCATCTACGGCTTCTCCGGATACGGCCGGGAGAACGTGGAGTTCTACGTCATCAAGGACCTAGAGGAGCCCTTCGGCGAGCGGATCAAGCAGCGCATCGACAAGATCGCCCCCGTGCGCTCCACCCGCATGGGGCCGGCCATCCGCCACGCCACCGCCAAGCTGGACGCCCACGACGCCAAGGTGCGTATCCTCTTCCTGGTGTCCGACGGCCGCCCCCAGGACCACGGCTACGGCCGCGACCGCACCGAGAAGGAGTACGCCATCCACGACACCCACGTGGCCCTGCTGGAGGCCAAGCGCAAGGGGATCGTCCCCTTCTGCCTCACGGTCGACCGCTACGGCCACGACTACCTGAAGCAGATGTGCCAGGACATGGCGTACGCGGTGGTGCCGGACATCGAGTCGCTGCCCTCGCGCATCACGACGCTGTACCGGCAGCTCACGGAGTAGGGCGCGGCAAGCAGCAGGGGCGCGGCAA
>JAIVWR010000063.1:0-6955 GCA_048636435.1 Acidobacteriota bacterium
GCCAAGCCACGCAGAAGAAGGGCAACCAAGGCTGAGAAAGCAGCAGAAGAGGCACCGCCCAAGCCCAAACGACGCACAAGAAGAGCCAAAGCGGAGGCTGAGGCTGCACCTGAGGCGGCCCCGGAGGTAGCACCGCCGGAGGAGAAGCCGGCCAAGCCACCCAGAAGAAGGGCGACCAAGGCCGAGAAAGCAGCAGAAGAGGCACCGCCCAAGCCCAAGCGTCGCGCAAAAAGAGGTGAATAGGAATGGCACACAAGAAAGGCGGAGGCAGCACTCGCTACGGCCGCGACAGCAAGGCCAAGCGCCTGGGCGTCAAGCGGTACGACGGTGAGGTGGTGCTGCCCGGGACGATCATCGTCCGCCAGCGGGGTACGCGCATCCACCCTGGCAGGAACGTGGGCATCGGGCGCGACTTCACCATCTACGCCCTCATCGAGGGGCAGGTCAAGTTCGAGCCCTACAATAAGCTGGGGCGCAAGAAGGTAAGCGTCTACGCCCCAAGTAGCAACTGAGGACGCCTGTGAAGCCGAAAATCCATCCAGAGTACGTAGAAGCGACCGTCGCCTGCGTCTGCGGCAACACCTTCCAGACGCGCGCCACCAAGGCGCATCTGCACGTCGAGGTATGCAGCAAGTGTCATCCTTTCTTCACCGGCGAGCACCGCATCGTGGACACGGCTGGCCGGGTGGAGCGCTTCCTCAAGCGCTACGGCCTTCAGGAGGGGAAAGAGGCCGAGGCTGTTGCCAAAGCCGAGGCTGTCGCCGAAGGCGAGGCCGTCGCTGAGGCGGAAGGCGAAGCGGAGGCGCACCCCGGAGCGGAACCGGAGGAAGAGCCCCAAGCCTCCGACCAGCCTGAATCGGAAGAGGAACCACAGACCGAGGCGTAGGGCATCTTGGCCCGTCCTTGGATTCACTTGCGCAGGAGCTGCCTTTGGCCAGCTCTTTTCATTACGGCGGCCAAGCGGTTATAGAAGGGGTGATGATCCGCGGTCGTCGCCTCGTGGCGGTGGCCGTGCGTCGCCCGGAGGGTGACATCGCCCTGCGGCTGGAGAGCCTTGGCGGCCTGTCTACGGGCCCTCTGGGGCGCATCCCCTTCGTGCGGGGCATCATCGTTCTCTGGGAGATGCTGGCCCTGGGCACCAGGGCCCTGCTTTTCTCCTCCAACGTGGCCCTGGGAGAAGAGGAGAAGGAGATCAGCCGACCCGTTCTGTGGGGAACGGTGATGCTGGCCCTGACCTTCGTCATCGGCATCATCTTCGTGGGGCCGGTGCTGGCGATGAGCCGCCTGGAGGGCGCTCTGGACAACGAGCGCCTGTCAGCGTTGGTGGAGGGGATAATCCGCCTGGGAGTTCTACTGGCCTATCTCTTTCTGATCGGCCTTCTGCCAGACATCCGACGCGTCTTCGCCTACCACGGCGCGGAGCACAAGACGATCCACGCCCTGGAGGACGGCGCCCCGCTGGAGGTAGAAGCGGTGCGCCGCTACAGCACTGCTCACCCCCGCTGTGGCACCAGCTTCCTTCTGATAGTGGTGGTCATATCGGTGCTGCTTTTCGTTCTGGTAGGGACACCGCCCCTGTGGCAGCGTCTCCTGTCGCGGGTGGTGCTGGTGCCGGTCATCGCCGCCGTCAGCTACGAGGTGATTCGGCTGATGGGCGCCCTTCAGGGCAACAGGGTGATGCGGGCCTTGCTCAGGCCCAGTCTGTGGCTTCAGTCGCTCACCACGCGCGAGCCGGACGACGCTCAGGTGGAGGTGGCCATCTACGCCCTGCGGGAGGTGCTGGCCGGGGACGAACGCGCCGATGCGACCGCCAGCGGGCAAGCGTAGGCCTGCCCCGCTAGGATGGGTCTTCGTCCTCCAGCGTGCGGAAGAAGCAGGAGCGCTCGCCGGTGTGGCAGGCGGGGCCCAGCGGCTCTACCTTCACCACCAGGGCGTCCTCGTCGCAGTCCTTGAGGATGGCCTTGACGTTGAGGAAGTTGCCCGAGGTGGCGCCCTTGTGCCACAGCTCCTGGCGGCTGCGGCTCCAGAACCAGGCCTGGCCCGACTCGAGCGTTCGACGCAGGGACTCGGCGTTCATGTAGGCCAGCATCAGCACCTCGCCGGTGCTGGCGTCCTGGACGATGGCGGGGATGAGGCCGTTTTCGTCGAAGCGAAGCATGGCGATGCCTTCCTCGCCGCTATAGGCGCACAGGGATGCCGCGGGCGGCCAGTTCCTCTTTGACCTGGCGAATGCGGTAGGTGCCGAAGTGGAAGATGCCCGCCGCCAGCACAGCGTCGGCCTTGCCCTCCACGATGGCCTCGTACATGTGCTGGGAGTTGCCGGCGCCACCGGAGGCGATGACCGGAATCGAAACTGCCTCCGAGATGGCGCGGGTGAGGCCGAGGTCATAGCCCGCCTGGGTGCCATCGGCAGCCATGCCGGTGACCAGCAGCTCGCCGGCACCGAGCTCCGCCGCCCTCTTGGCCCACTCGACGGCGTCGAGACCGGTGGACTGACCGCCCTCGCGGCCGCCGTAGATGTACACTTCCCAGCGTCCTGGCTCCGCCGGCTTGCCGTCGATGGCCACGACAATGCACTGGCTGCCGAAGCGGGTGGCTCCCTCCGCGATGAGGTCAGGCTTCTCCACGGCGGCGGTATTGATGCCCACCTTGTCGGCTCCCGACTCTAGCACCAGGCGCATGTCCTCGGTGGAGCGGATGCCCCCGCCAACTGCGAAGGGGATGGACACCTGCTCAGCCACCTTCGACACCATATCGACCACCGTCTTGCGACGGTCCGGCGAGGCGGTGATGTCCAGGAAGACGAGCTCGTCGGCCCCCTCGGCCTCGTACAGAGCGGCCAGCTCCACCGGGTCGCCGGCGTCGCGCAGGTTCAGGAAGCGCACCCCCTTCACGACCCGGCCGTCTTTGACATCGAGGCAGGGGATGATGCGCTTGGTTAGCATGGCGCCCTCCTTCGTCCTAAACTAGGCCCCCTGAAGCCGAGATGATGACCCCTATGCCGGTGAAGACGAGCACCGCCAGCACCAGCGTCCGGAACATCTCCTGCTGCACTCGCGAGCGCAGCCAGGCGCCCGCCAGCAGGCCAAGGGCCAGCGCAGGCAGGGCCACGGCGCTCGTCCCCAGCACCTCGGGCGTCATCCGCCCAACGATGGTAAGCCCTATCACCGTCAGCAGGCTAGAGGGCAGGAAGAAGGCCAGAAGGGTGCTGCGAAACTCCTCTATCTGCCTCTCACGACTCAGCATGTACAGGACGGCCGGCGGTCCGCCCATGCTGGTGCTGGCGCGCAGCATGCCGCTGAGCGCGCCCGCGAGCAGGGGCGAGCCGACGCCGCCTCGCTCCAACCTTATCCGCGGCGCGAAGTAGACAACAAGGCTAGCAGCGATGACCACGGCAGCCACCATGATCTTTAGCGCCTCCGGGTGGATGCGGTCAAGGATGACGATTCCGACCGGAATGCCCAGGAGGCTCCCCAGGACCAGCGGCGCCACCTTCCAGGGGCGAATGCTTCGCCGTACCTCCACCGTGAGCGGCAGGATGGCGACGGTGCTCAGAAGAGCACTGGTCACCACCGCCAGCTTCACGTCCCAGATGAGGGAGAGCAGCGGCACCATGACAAGGGCGAAACCGAATCCCGTGAGGGACTGGGTTCCCGCTGCCAGAAAGGCGAAACCGACGGCCCCTGCGATGACAGGTCCGGTCAATCTAGAAGACGGTGTCTCCCCGCAGGAGCTGGCCGGCGATGGTCCGCTTCTGCATCTCGGTGGTGCCGTCGGGGATGCGGAGGGTGCGGGCAATGCGGAAGGCCTCCTCCAGCCCCAACTCGCTGGACAGGCCCATGCCACCGTGGATCTGAATGGCCCTGTCGCACACGGCCTGACACATGTCCACGGCGTAGCACTTGGCGATAGATATCTCCTTTATGGGCAGCCTACCGGTCTTTGGATACTCGTCAACCAGTTCTGCTGTCCGCAAGGTGGCATACTTGGAGTTGAAGATCTCGATGGCGCTGTCGGCGAGCATCCACTGGATGGCCTGACGGTCAGCGAGAGGCCGGCCGAAGGTCACCCTCTCCTTGGCGTACTGGATGGACATGTCCAGTGCCCACTCGGCCAGTCCCACCATAGCGCTGGCGATGCCGAGGCGCCCCTCGGAGATACCGCCCATGGCGGCGATCAGGCCCTGGTCGATGTTCCCCAGGATGTACTCGTCTTTCACCTTCACGTCTTCCATGATGACGTTTCCGCAATCACTGGAGACGTGGCCCATGATGGGGAAGACGGTATTGGTGTCGACGCCGGGCTGCTTGGTGTCGACGATGAAGGTGGTGATGCCACTGTCGAACATGTTGCGCTTGGCGTACTTCTCTTCGTTGGTCACTGCGAAGACGACCGCATAGTCGGCATAGGGGGAGTTGGTGATCCACTGCTTGGTGCCGTTGATCACCCACTCGTCGCCCTCCTTGCGAGCCCTGGTCTTCAAGCTCCAGAGGTCGGAGCCGGCGTCGGGCTCGGTGGCGCCGAAACAGGTGGTCTTCTCGCCAGACATCAGGTGGGGCACGATGTCGGTCTTGATGGTCTCGTTGGCTTGGGCAAACAAGTGGGAGGGGCCGTCCACGAAGCCACCGATGAGGGGAGTACCAAGGAAGCCGTTAGCGAAGGTGATCATGAGATGGCCGGCGCCATACTTCCTGTTCAGGGCCTCGAGAACGTAGACGGCGACAACCGCAGGAAGCTCGTCGCCACCGATGGATTGAGGGGCGAACATGGACCAGTAGCCCGCCTTGGCCGACTTCTTCCTTATCTCGTTCCTAGCCTCCAGGATCTCGGGGACCAGCCTGCCATCCTCGCCGAACAGCTTCGCCTCGTTCTCGAGGATCTCCCTGTACTTCTGCTCCACAGGAACGCACTCGCTCTCAACGAAGCTAGTGAGACCATCGATGGTCCCCTTGATGATATCGCGCAACTCTTGAGGAAGCTGCGTCATTGCCGAAAACCTCCTTTCAGGCTCGACGACCTGACTCAGGACCTCCCGGGCCTCTGTCAAATCCAGTCACTAAGACTACCATACCGCTCGCCTTAGGGCGACCCGTGTGGCCAGGCCTAGAAGACAACGTCCCCCCGGAGGAGTCGCGCGGCGATAGTCCGCCGCTGCATCTCGGAGGTGCCGTCGGGGATGCGCCAGGTGCGGGCGATGCGGAAGGCCTCCTCGAGACCCAACTCGCTGGACAGGCCCATGCCACCGTGGATCTGGATGGCCCTGTCGCACACGGCCTGACACTTCTCCATCATGTAGGCCTTGACGATCGATATCTCCTTTATGGGGACTTTCCCCGCCGACTGATACTCGTCCACCAGCCGCGCCGTCTGCAGGGCAGCGTACTTCGCGGTAAATATCTCGATGGCGCTGTCAGCCAGCATCCACTGGATCGCTTGGCGGTCGGCTAGAGGACGGCCGAAGGTCACCCTCTCCTTGGCATACTCTAGGCAGCGGTCGAGCGCCCACTCGGCCAGCCCCAGGACACCGGCGGCGTAGCCGAGGCGGCCCTCGGAGATGCCCATCATGCTGAGCTTGAAGCCCTGGTCCACCTCGCCCAGGATGTAATCGTCCTTGACCCGGACATCCTCCAGGATGATCGAGCCGCAATCGCTGGACACGTGGCCGATGATGGGGAAGATGGTGGAGGTGTCTACGCCGGGCTGCTTCGTGTCCACCAGGAAGCAGGTGGTGCCGCCCTTGTGCTGGGCCAGCATCTCCTCGTTGGTCACGGCGAAGACGGCCGCATAATCGGCGTAGGGGGAGTTGGTGATCCACTGCTTGGTGCCGTTGAGCACCCACTCGTCGCCTTCCTTGCGCGCCTTGGTCTTCAGGTTCCACAGGTCGGAGCCAGCGTCGGGCTCGGTGAGGGCGAAGCACGTGGTTTTCTCGCCGGCCACCAGGGAGGGCACAACGTCGGCGCGAATGATCTCACCGGCGAGGGTGAACATGTGGGAAGGGCCGTCCACGAAGCTAGCGATGAGGGGCGTGGTGATGAAGCCGTTGGCCCAGCCCATCAACAGGTGGCCGGGCCCATACTTCCTGTAGAGCGCCTCTTGCACGTAGATGCTCACCGGGACGGTGAGCCCGCCGCCACCGATTGATTCGGGGCTGAACATGGCCCAGTAGCCCGCCTTGCCGGACTTGCTCCGGATCTTCTCCCGCGCCTCCCGGATCTCGGGAACGAGCTTGCCGTCGTCGCCGAACAGCTTCGCCTCGTTCTCGAGGATGTGGCGGTACTCTTGCTCCAGAGGAACGACCTCGCTCTCCACGAAGCTAATGACGCCGTCGATGGTCCCCTTAACGATGTCCCGCAAGTCTTGCGGAGGCTGGGTCATGCGGAGAACCCCCTTTCAGGCCGGGCGGCCCGACTGAGCCCCTTCAGGGCCTCTTGAAAATCCACGGCCCCAGTATACAATGCCTGACCGATTATCGCCGCCTCTGCTCCCAGGGACGCCAGGCGCACCAGGTCAGCGATGCTGGAGACCCCGCCGGCGTATATGACAGGCACGTCGACCGTGGCGAGCACCGCCTGCACGGCAGCGAAGTCAGGGCCGCGGAGGGTGCCGTCGCGGAGGGCATCGGTGTAGATGAAACGAGGGACGCCGACAGCCGCAAGCTCACTCATCAGCTCTGCTGCCGCCAGGGACGTCTCCTCCCGCCAGGCCTCGACGGCTACCATGCCGACCCTGGCGTCTACGCCCACGACGATGCGCTCACCGTGCTCGGCGATGGCTTCAGCCAGGAGGGAGCGGTCCTTGACCGCCGCCGTCCCCAGAACGACCCGATTGGCCCCCGCCTCCAGGTACGAATCGATGGACTGGCGGTCGCGCAGGCCACCGCCAACCTGGACGGGGATAAGCAGGGCCTCGATGATGTGACCTATCACCTGAGCGTTCGCGGGCCGACCCTCGCGGG
>JAIVWR010000064.1:0-6937 GCA_048636435.1 Acidobacteriota bacterium
ACGGGCACTGCCGCCCTGGCGGCCGTCGCGGCCGCCAGCGTGTGGCTAGTGGCGCAGGCCAGGCGCAGACGCTAGCCGGCAGCCGGTCAGGACTTGCCGCCCTCGGCGCGAAGGCGCTCCTTGGCCGCTCGCCAAAGGGCTCCCTGCTCCGAGAGGGGCATATCGGCCAGGCTGCGGCCCTGCTCGTGGGCCAGGGCCTCCATGGTGGTGAATCGCTGGTAGAACTTGCGGTCGGCCTGCCGCAGGGCTTCCTCGGCGTCCAGATCGAGGTAGCGGGCCAGGTTCACCACGAGGAAGAGGACATCGCCCAGCTCCTCGCGCTTGTGATCCGGCTCGCCTGCCTCGGCCAGCTCCTTTAGCTCCTCACCCAGCTTGTCCAGCACGTCCGCCGTTTGGGGCCACTCGAAGCCCACACTGGCCGCTCTGGCCAGGAGCATCTGGGTGCGGGCCAGGGCGGGCATCGCCTGGGGGACTCCCGCCAGAGCCGAGTCCTGCGGGCCCCTCTCCTTCCGCTTCAGGGCTTCCCAGCGGACCATGACCTGCTGGGGCGAATCGGCCTGCTCTTCGCCGAAGACGTGAGGATGGCGGCGCACGATCTTACTGGCGATGCCATAGATGACGTCTGCCAGGGTGAATTCCTGGGCCTCTTCGGCAAGCTGGACATGGAGGAATACCTCCAGCAGGAGGTCGCCCAGCTCTTCGCGCAGCTTCTGTGGGTCGCCTTCGTCCAAGGCGGCAAGCGCTTCGTAGGTCTCTTCCAGCAGGTAGGGCTTGAGGGAGGCGTGAGTCTGAGCCCGATCCCACGGGCAGCCATCGGGCCCGCGCAGGCGAGCGATGATAGCCTTGAAGCCCTCGAAGGTACGCATCTCCCGTTCCGATATGCCCATAGCGCCCGTCCTTTCCCTCCTACCTGTCGCTCGATTATAGGGATGGGACCTTCTCGTTGACAAGAGGAGGGGTCACTCCTAATATGGCTCTAGATAGCGCGGCACGGAGCAGCCGCGGCCGAGAGGAGGCATAAGCTGGGCCTCATCCCTAGGATTGCGACGATCCTCTTCTTCATCAGCATCCCCGTTTTGCTGGTGACCACCAACGTGCGCTGGGCCGCCAACGAGGCGCGCCTCTATCAGTACAGCTTCGACAGGTACGACGCCGAGGCCGTCACCGGCATCTCGCGCGGCGAACTGGACCGGGCGGCCGATAAGCTGGTGCGCTACTTCAACGATGACGACGAGACCATCCGAATCTTCGTGCAGGAGGATGATAGCCGCGTGCCCCTGTTCAACGAGCGAGAGACAGACCACCTAACCGACGTCAAGAACCTCTTTCGCACCGTTTTCCGGGTGCAGGAGGCATCGCTGGCCTTCGCCCTGGTGTTCATGGTGGCCGTGTTCATCTGGGCGATCGAGGCCCCCCTGCGCCTCCTGGCCCGAATCCTCCTCGGGGCATCCCTGTTCACCCTGGGCCTGCTGGCGCTTTTTGGCGTCCTGGCGCTGGTGGGCTTCGACGAGATCTTCCTGCGCTTCCACCTGGTGGCCTTCACCAACGACCTCTGGAAGCTAAACTCGGCCACCGACCACCTGATCCAGATGTTCCCCCGCGACTTCTGGTTCGATGCCACTATGCTGGTGGCAGGCCTGACCGCTGTGGAAGCGATACTATTGGCCTCGCTGTCGGCCGTCTACCTCGGAGTGAGACCGCGGCTGAGGGCAGGGCCGCTGCCGATGAGGCAACCGGAGGTCTAGGTCAGGGAGCAGGTGGAGCAGGACGAGCTGGTGCAGGTGTTACAGGCCGAGTCGCCGCCTATGGGCGCCGTCTCGCCACCGGCTCCCTTGCTGACGGCCGAGAAAACGGACGGCACCCGCAGCGCCCCCTCGTGACCGTTGGGGCAGGTAGCCAGATCGTTGGAGCGGCTCATAGAGCGCAGCAGCTCGAACCTCGTTTCGCACTGGGAGCAGTAGTACTCGTAGAGGGGCATCTGGCACCTTATCTTCCCAGTTTCACCGTCAGGTTCTACTCCAGGTAGTCCTTGAGCTTCTTGCTGCGCGAGGGGTGGCGCAGCTTGCGCAGGGCTTTGGCCTCGATCTGGCGGATGCGCTCACGGGTGACGCTGAACTCCCGCCCCACCTCTTCGAGGGTGCGGCTGCGCCCGTCCTCCAGCCCGAAGCGCAAGACTAGCACCTTCTGCTCGCGAGGAGTGAGGGACGAGAGCACATCGGACACCTGCTCCTTGAGGAGCTGATGCGAGGCAGCATCGGCGGGGGCGAGGGTGCTGTGGTCCTCGATGAAATCGCCGAGGTGACTGTCCTCCTCCTCACCGATGGGCGTCTCCAGGGACACCGGCTCCTGGGAGACCTTGATGATCTCCCGCACCTTCTCAGACGTTATCTCCATATCGGTGCCGACTTCCTCGCTGGTGGGCTCACGACCGTACTCCTGCACCAGGCGGCGGCTGACTCGCACCAGCTTGTTGATCGTCTCCACCATGTGCACAGGGATGCGGATGGTGCGCGCCTGGTCGGCGATGGCGCGGGTGATGGCCTGCCGGATCCACCAGGTGGCGTAGGTGCTGAACTTGTAGCCCTTACGGTAGTCGAACTTCTCCACCGCCCGGATGAGGCCGATGTTGCCCTCCTGGATGAGGTCCAGCAGGGACATGCCCCGTCCGATGTACTTCTTGGCCACGCTGACCACGAGTCGGAGGTTGGCCTCGGTCAGGCGCTTCTCACCCTTGAAGCCGTCCTCCTTGATCTTCGAGAAGTGGCTGCGGAAGCGCTCCTCGTAGTGAGACAGCTGCTCGTGCAGGTCCGCCTTGGGCGGCAGAAGGGCCTTCTCGCTGCCTCCGGCCACCATGGCCAGAGCCACCAGCTCTGGCGTGAGAATGTGGGTGACGATGGACAGGCGAACCAGCGAGCGCTCTGCCTCCCCCTGCTCGATGGAAAGGCTCTCCGCCATACGCTCAGCTAGCTCTTGGTCGATCTCTGCGTCCACTGCCTGGCGGAAGGCGGGTTCACCAATGAGACGGGCGAGTGGGAGCCCCTTGAGACCCAAAGCCTTCACCACGACATTCTTGGCAGGCCAGAGAGCATGCACTTCCTCCAGCAGAGCGATCGTCACGTCCACGGCAGTGGGCGGGTAGCCGTTGAGTTCCTGCCAGTTCTTCTCAAGACGCTGGATATGCTTGCCGTCCTCCATCTGACGGGCGAGTCGCTTCTCATCCTGGGCGGTGAGCAGATGCACCTTGCCGATCTCGCGGAGATACATCCGTACGGGGTCGTCGATGCCTTCCTGCTCTGCCAGATCGGCGTCAACGGCGACCGCCTCGTCGCCCTTCAGCTTGGCCCTCGCCCTACTCTCCGCCCACTCCCCCAGCGCCAGCGGCATCTGGCGGGTCAGACGAGGTAGGGGCCCCTCCTTTTGTTCGACGATGTCCTCTTCTTCGTCAGCCAAAACGCGATTCCCCCTCTCCTCCACGAACTCCTCCTCCACTTCCGATTCGCCTGTCTCCTCTGAGAGGTTGTCAGCGGCGTCGCGGCCTGGTCGCTTCCGTCGAAACAGGAAATCCTGAACCCGACTCCCCTTGTCGAAGGGATCAGCCATTCACTTCCACCTCCGGGCCGTTGCCCGCGAAATCCTCTTCAGCATCTGTCTCTATTCTACTACTTCGATGCAGTCTTATGCCTATTTCCGTGTCCTTTAGGAGCAGGGCGGCCATCTGTGAGGCCTCTCCCGACCCGATCTCCTCGGGCGGCGAGCCCGAGCGCAAGGCCTGAGCGGCCACTTCCAGCTCCTCGATGCTTGCCGGGCCGTCCTCCGCCTCGCGAGCGGCCAGAGCGGCGCTGTTGGCCTGCGCTATGGCCTCCAGGTCTCGCTGCTCCAAGCGGCGCAGGCAATCGTACAGGGCGTCCTTCGCCCCCTGCTGGTCGAAGGGCGGGACATTCGTCGCTGCTATCCGCTGGAGATGCTCTTGCAGCTCCGCGGCAACCGCCTGGCGCATCTCCTCCAGATCGGGCGAGCGCTGCCAAGCCTGCAGCAGCTGACGGTTCTCGCTGTACCAGAGGAGGTCCGGCGAGAGGGCCAAGCCATCTGCCTGCAGCTCGGGATGGTGCAGAAGAAGAGCAAGCAAGTACTCCTCCCGCGCGTCGCGCAGAGGTCTCACTGCCGCCATGGCCTCTGCGGGCGCAGCCGCCTCTGCACGGCGCCCCCGCTTGCGCCCCTGGCGGATGAGCATCTGATGCAGGGCCGATTCCCTAACCTGAGCCAGGCGGGCCAGCCGCTGCAAGTAATGGGCCTGCACGATCCTATCGCCGATGGCCGTCAGCAGGGGCAGCAGCTCCTCCACTGCCTGCGAGCGCTGCCGAGGCTGGGAGAGGTCGAGAGCGGAGCTCACGGCCTCGAACTTGTAGTCCAGCAGCGGCTGGGCGCTCGCCAGCAGGGCTGGCCAGTTCTCGGGATCGCTTCGAATCACCTGGTCGGGATCGCGGCCCTCGGGGAGAATGACCACTCGGATGTCTCGCCCCAGTATGTCCTGGTATTCCACTGCCCGCAGAGTTGCCTCCTGACCGGCGGTATCGGCGTCCAATGCCAGAACGACATCACGGCTGAAGCGCTTGAGGAGGCGCACCTGGCGCTCGGTGAGGGCCGTCCCCATGGAGGCGACCACGTTGGGGAAGCCGTGCTGATGGGCGGCGATGGCGTCCGTGTACCCCTCTACGATCACCGCCAGACCCTGGCGGCGGATCTCCTCCTTCGCCTTGTCCAGAGCGTACAGAAGGCTGCCTTTATCGAAGCCGGCCGTCTGGGGCGTGTTCAAATACTTGGGCTGAGCTTCCTCCTGCCCCTCGATGGGCAGCGAGCGCCCGCCAAAGCCCACGACGCGCCCCCGCATGTCGGTGATGGGGAACATGATGCGCTGATGAAAGAGGTCGCGCAACCCCCGCTCGCCCTCCACGGCCAGGCCAGCCGCCACCAGCTCCTCATCGCGATAGCCACGCTCCCTGAGGTGCTGGCAGAGGCTATCCCAGCCGCTCGGGCTGTAGCCAAGCTGGAAGTCCTGGATCGTCTTCAGGTCCTGGCCGCGCTCCTCCAGGTAGTGCTTGGCCGTTTGTCCCGCTTCGCTGGACAGAAGCGCCCGATGGTAGAAGCTAGCCGCAGCCTCATTGGCCTCCCGCAGCCTATTCCTCTCGGCTTCCTCCTCCGGTCGCCGCTCCGCCAGCGTCACGCCGGCCCGTTCGGCCAGCAGGCGCAGGGCCTCGCCGAACTCCAGGTTCTCCTTCTTCATCACGAAGGACAAGATGTCGCCGCCAGTGCCGCAGGCGCCGAAGCAGTGCCAGCTCTGCCTTTCCGGCGAGACGAAGAAGGACGGCGTGCGCTCGGCGTGGAAAGGGCAGAGGGCCCTATAGTTTCGGCCTGCCTTCTGGAGCTGGACATACTGGCCCACGACGTCCACAATGTCCAGCCGCTGCTTCACCTCATCGACGTCACTCATGACATAACCAACCGAACAAATGATCAGCGCTCATTATACACCAAACGATGCCCTACCCAAATATAGAACCGCGCATGGTGCCAAAAGTTACGTGCCGAAAGCCCTTGTGCGCTACAAAACGGCGAATATTCTGCATCCGGGAGGCATTCTCGCCTTCATAGGCCTTCCTCTCTGAACCCCAGGCGGGCGGCCACATTCAGGGCGAACAGGTCGGTCATGCCGGCGACGTAGTCGGCCGCCTGGCGCCAGGGCGGGTCCGACGAGATCACGAAGTCGCTCTCGATCTCCTGTGGCCGCTCCACATAATATTCAAACAGGAAACGCACCACCCGTTTGGCCCGCTCCACCTCTGCCTGCCTGTCCTCCCACAGGTAGACCCGCTGGAAGAGGAACTCCCGCAGGGCGTTGGCCGCCTTCTGGACGGATGGCCCCATGCCGATGCGGGGAGGGGTTTCGCTTGCCACCAGGCCCGTTGCCGCCCACGAGTGGTCGACGATGTCGCACACCAGGGTGTTGATGCGCTGGGAGTGGTCGCGCCCCAGGGACTCGCTCACGGCGGCGGGCAGCTCGTCCTCGGTCAGCATGCCCGCCCGCACGGCATCGGCGATGTCGTGATTGATGTAGGCCACAGCGTCGGCCAGCCTGACGACCTGCCCCTCCAGAGTAGCCGGCATGCCCAGGGTGTCGGCCAGGATGTCCTCACGCCCCTTGGAGCTGTTCACGATGCCGTCACGCACCTCCCAGGTGAGGTTGAGGCCGTGGCCGCCGTTCTCCAGACGCTCCACCACCCGCAGGCTCTGCTCGGCGTGGCGGAAGCCACCGGGCAGGAGGTCGGCCAGGGCGTCCTCGCCGGCGTGGCCGAAGGGCGGGTGGCCCAGGTCGTGGCCCAGGGCGATGGCCTCTGCCAGGTCCTCGTTCAGGTTGAGGGCGCGGGCGATGGTGCGGGCGATCTGGGCCACCTCCAGGGTGTGGGTAAGGCGAGTGACGAAGTGGTCGCCGACGGGGGCGATGAACACCTGCGTCTTGTGCTTCAGGCGGCGAAAGGCCTTGCAGTGGATGATGCGGTCGCGGTCGCGGGCTGGGTAGCGGGGTTTGCCGATGGGGTTGGCGGGCAGGCTCCGGTTCTCCGGGTTCCGCCACCGACGACGCTCGAGCTCGGCGCTGCAGCAACGCTGTGGCTCGCGGCGATCTGTGGTGCTCGTCGGCTCTGGCGCTGGCGGGCCGTGATCGTAGTTGCGACCCTCGCCATCTCGACCCTGTTGGGTTCGTGGCTGGTCACGTGCAAGCTCGTTCACCAACAGCGCAGGGAGCTCAGGATCACCTTCCTCGACGTTGGCCAAGGCGACGCCATCTGGATCCACGATGACACCGGCTATGATGTGCTCATCGATGGCGGAGACCGGGGCGAAGGCGACACGGTGCTCGGACCCCTTGCCGACGTCCCTGACC
>JAIVWR010000065.1:0-6740 GCA_048636435.1 Acidobacteriota bacterium
ACTCTCCGCGCCTTCTTCAGCTTCTCGAATAGCTCCCGCTCCTCGGGCGAGAGGTCTGCCGGCAGTATCACCTCCGCCTTGGCGAAGAGGTCACCCTTGGCGCCACTGCCCAGGTGAGGCATGCCGAGGCCGGCCAGGCGGAAGACCCGCCCGTTCTGGGTCAGCGGTGGTATCTTCAGCATCGCCTTGCCCTTGAGGGTGGCTACTGCCACCTCGCCGCCCAGGACAGCGTCCAGAAGAGGCACCTCCACCTCCGTGTGCAGGTCGTCGCCGCGACGGCCGAAGCGCTCATGCGGCCTGACCGATACCACCAGGTAGAGGTCGCCCCTGGCGCCACCTCGGCCCGGCCGTCCCTCACCGGCCACTCGCACCCGCGAGCCGTCGGTGACTCCGGGCGGTATCTTGACCTCGAGGCGTTTCGACCGCATGGAGACGCCGCTGCCCTGGCAGACATGGCACACAGCGCCCACCAGCTTGCCGCTGCCGCCGCAGGTGCTGCAGGGCTCCTCGGTCTGCATGTTGAGGACGCGGGTGGTGCCCCGATAGGCCTCCGCCAGGGTCACCTCCGCCATATGCTGAACGTCCTCGCCGCGGCGGGAGCGAGGGCGAGTTCCCTTGAACAAGCCGCCCAACAGATCGCCCAGATCGCCGAAGCCCAGATCACCCGCATCGACTCCGCCGAAGGGCGCACCGCGGCCGCTCCAGGACCAGCGCTGGCCGCCCTGGCGACGGGCCTGCTCGAACTGGTCGGCGTACTGCCACTGGTCGCCGTAGAGGTCGTACTTACGCCGCTTCTTGGCGTCGGAAAGCACCTCGTAGGCGCCGTTGATCTCCTTGAACTTCGCCTCGGCCACCTTATCGCCGGCGTTGACGTCCGGGTGGTATTTGCGGGCGAGGCGGCGATACGCCTGGCGAATCTCCTTATCGCTGGCGCCCCGCTTGACGCCCAGGATGGCATAGTAGTCCTTCTTAGCCATAGAGGCTTACCTCTAGTGTAATTATATGAGGGAGGCAGGCCCGATGTCAAATGGGAAGAAGGAACCCTGACAATAAGATTATCAAGTGTTTTGACAACTTGCCTGCCGCCATGGCGGGCCGCCTCTTCTTTTCGCCACGAGCAGCGAGGGCCAGGCGTGAGCGATAGCTGCCTGGCTCTCGTCTTTTCTTAGGCCAGGTGGCCGCCGTTCCGATCGAGATCCCCCCAGCGACCGCCTCGAGCAAAGGGAATCGCAATCAGAAGTGGGGTGAGGGAGAGGGAAGCCGCCGGCTTCTAGTAGGCGACGACCTTGCCCAGCTCGGCCTGGCGCAGGGCGCGGTCGAGGTTGCGCGCGGTGTGCATGAGGGCGATGTGGGTGAAGGCCTGGGGGTAGTTGCCGAGAAACTCCCCGCTCTGCGGGTCCACCATCTCAGAGAAGAGGCCCACATGGTTGCTCAGGGACATCACCCTCTCGAACAGCCGCTGGGCCTCCTCCAGCCGCCCTAGCTGGATGAGACAGCCGATGAGCCAGAAGGTGCACATGGTGAAGGTGCCTTCGTCCGTCCCCAGGCCGTTATCCGCCTGCCACGGCAGATAGCGGCGAACCAAACCGTTCACCGATAGCTCCTGCTGGATACGCAGGATCGTCGACTCCATACGGGGGTCTTTGGCGGGCAGGAAGCCCACCAAGGGCATGAACAGAAGGCTGGCGTCCAGCACGTCGGACCCATAGGACTGCACGAAGGAGCCGATCCGTTCGTTCCAGCCACGGGCCAAGACATCCTCGCGGATGGCCCTCTTGGCCTCCTGCCAGCGCTGCAAATCCACTGCCCTGCCTAGAGCCTTGGCCAGACGGATGCCTCGATCCAGGGCCGCCCAGCACATGACCTTGGAGTAGACGAAGTGGCGGCGCTCGCCCCGCACCTCCCAGATGCCGTGGTCGGGCAGATGCCAGTTGCTGGCGGCTGCCTCCACCAGACCTTCCGTCAGAGCCCAGAGGGCGTCGTCGATGTAGCCGCCGGCCCGATAGAACGACGCAAAGGAGAGGACCACCTCCCCATAGATGTCCAGCTGAAGCTGCTTGACGGCGGCATTGCCGATGCGCACCGGCCCTTCACCCTTGTAGCCCTCAAAGTGGTCGAGGATGTACTCCGTGATTTCGGTCTCGTAGCCAATGCCATACAGGGTTTGCACCGTACCCCCGATGCCGCGGAAGAACTGCCCCAGCCAGCCCATGAACAGGGATGTATCAGCCGTATAGCCGAGGCGGTGGAAGACATCCAGGGTGAGGGCGGCATCCCGCAACCAACAGTGCCGATAGTCCCAGTTGCGATGGCTGTTGACCCCTTCGGGCAGGGAGGTAGTAACGGCGGCACAGATGGCGCCGGTGGGGGCGTAGAGGAGCTGGTGGAGAGCGAGTCCCGAGCGTTTGATGGGCTCCGCCCATCGCCCATGATAGTGCCAGTCGTTGGCCACCGTCCGCCAGTAGGCCTCGACGGCCCCCAGCTTGCCGTAGATGTCATAGTCGGCTGCTGGCCGCGGATTCTCCTCGTCCCAGCGCAGCACGAAGGCCGCCGATTGCCCTGCCCCAAGAGCAAGGGTGGCCCGCGCCGTGCCGTCCTCTATGTCGAATGGCACCGGCGAGGCAAGGCCGAGACAGGCGTCTCCACTCCTGGCCACCACCCCGCGAGAGGCGGCGGTCAAGCGAGTGAGCCCGCGACCGTAGTCCAGGCGGGGCTCGAAGAGGCAGTCCAGAACCACCTGGCCGCTTTCGCAGCGCACGATGCGGATGACCTCGTGCTCCGAGACGGTGATGTCCGCGGCCATAGGCATGAAGTCGGTGACAGTGGCGCGGCCTTCGTCTGTCTGGAAGGAGGTGAGCAGCACGTTGGTGTCGGGAAGGTAGGCCTGGGAATAGCGGTGCTCGCCCGCTGGTCGGATGGCAAAGCTGCCGCCTCGCTTGTCATCCAGGATCGCCGCGAACACGCTGGGCGAGTCGAAGCGGGGGAAGCAGAGCCAGTCGATGGAACCGTCCCTGCTCACCAGAGCGGCCGAGTGCATGTCGCCGATGACGCCGTAGTCGCTTATCGGTCTATAGGTCATCCCGTCCTGCCAGGCCTCTCGCCAAAGAAATAAGGCCCTGCCGTCATCATGCGTCAATAATATAAACACATCAACCCATAGAGAAGTTAAATGGAGGTAGACCTTTGGTGGCGTTTCAGGGAAGGCGATCGTATACTTGATGAACCCGCATTCAGGGAAGTCAGCCAGGAGGTTCAGTCATGGCCAAAGGCGAAATGCTCATGGTCACCTCGGATGAGGTGCCTGGTCGCAAGGCCGTCAAGAGCCTGGGCTTGGTGCGTGGTCAATCAGTCCGAGCCCGCCACCTTGGCCGGGACATCCAGGCCGGCATCCGCTCCATCGTCGGCGGGAAGGTCGGGGTCTATGCCGAACTCTTGGAGAAGAGCCGAGAAGAGGCCATTGGGCAGATGATCACGGAGGCCGAGAAGCTCGGGGCCAACGCCGTTGTGACGGTGCGTATGAGCACAGCCGATATAATGGGCTCGGCCGCCGAGGTCCTCGTGTACGGCACCGCCGTGGTCACCGAGTAGCCCCGAGCCTTAGGGCTGCCAGGGCCGTACTGGGTTCGTCAACTCCGTGATCGCCTCAGCGAGAATCCGCAGCCGCTACCCGTCTCCCCGCGTGGCTAGAATTCGTTCGGTCACGCTCTTGAACATATCATAGCTTTGGGCGCCCTCCAGGGCAAAGCGCCCGTCGAATATGACGGTGGGAACCCCGCCGATGCTCTCCCGACGGCTCCACTCCATCTGCTCCTCCACCCGCTGAGCGTAGCGACCGCTCTCCAGCGCCTGCCGCAGGGCCTGGCCGTCCAGGCCGCACTCCTGGGCCAGGCGGCAGAGGGTATCTATCTCGCCGATGTTCTCCTCCCCTTCCCAGTAGGCGGCGAACACCGCTCGCGAGAAGGAGTCAGCCGCCCCCTGCTCCTTGGCGAACTCCGTCGCCTCGTGCGCGTTGTGGGTGTTGGCTACGACCGGCGGCAGTTGCAGGCGGATGCCGCTCTCCTGAGCCACCCGCCACAGGTACTGCACGTACTCCGGCGTGTAGCGAGCGTCACGATAGACCAGGTCGCGCGGCAGACCCTCGGGCGGCAGGCCGGGCCGCAGGTCATAGGCCCAGAACTCCACCTCCAGCGCGAACTCCTGCCTGAGCTGCTCGACCCGCACCAGGCCGATGTAGCACCAGGGTCAGATGTAATCAGAGATGAACCGCAGCTTGAGCGGCTGTTGCTCTTGCACAGCATCCGCATTATAGCATCGGCTCCTGCCCATCGGCAGGCAGGTTTGCCAAGTCTGATGATGGGGCTATACTGAGGGTTGCGGAGCAAAGGAGGAGAGCGAACGGTGGACTACGAACTGACCGAAACCCACAGGCTAATCCGCGACACGGCGCGCCGCATCGCCCGCGAGCGGGTGCAGCCCCGCGCCGCCGAGATCGATGAGCAGGGGCAGTACCCTGAGGACATCTTCGCCGTCTTCCGGCAGGCCGGGCTTATGGGCCTGACCATCCCGACCGAGTACGGCGGCGGTGCCAGTTTCCTGGCCCTGGCCCTGGCCGTGGAGGAGACGGCCAAGTACTGCTGCTCCTCCGGCCTCATCCTTCTTCTCTCTGCTCTCTCCACCCAGTCCATCGTTATCGGCGGCAGCGACGAACTGAAGCAGGCCTGGCTGCCCCGCTCGGCGGCGGGCGATGTCAGGGGCGCGTTCTGCCTCACCGAGCCCAACGCTGGCTCCGACGCCGCCGCCATCGAGAGCCGCGCCGTCCGCGACGGCGACGAGTACGTCATCGACGGCGAGAAGATGTTCATCTCCGGCGGCAGCGTGGCCGATTTCGTGGTCACCTTCGCCAAGACCGATCCCGCCGCCGGCTCCCGCGGCTTCTCCGCCTTCGTCGTGCCCACCGACAGCCCCGGCTTCTCGGTGGCCCGCCTCGACCGCAAGATGGGGGTGACCGGCGTCCCCACCGCCAACCTGGTCTTCCAGGGCTGCCGGGTGCCCGCTGCCAACCTGATCGGCGAGGAGGGACGAGGCTTCCGCACCGCCCTGCTCACCATGGGCACCTGTCGACCGGTAGTGGGGGCCCGTGGCCTGGGCCTGGCCCAGGGAGCCCTGGCCTACGCCCTGGACTTCGCCCGCCAGCGCCGTACGTTCGGCCGCCCCATCCTGGAGCACCAGGCCATCCAGTTCATGCTGGCCGACATGGCCACCCAGATCGAGGCCGCCCGCCACCTCATCTATCATGCGTGCTGGCTGGTGGACCAGGGAAAGTACGATCGCCAGTACGCCCCCTACCTGTCCTTCGCCAAGGTCTTCGCCACCGAGATGGCGGTCAAGGTCTCCTCCGATGCCCTCCAGGTCCTGGGCGCCCAGGGCTACATGAAGGACCACCCCCTGGAGCGCCACTACCGCGACGCCCGCCAACTGATGATCGTCGAGGGCACCAGCCAGGTCCAGCGCATGATCATCGCCCACGGCCTGGCGGAGGGGGATATCGTCTACGGGTAGAGGAGCGGGACGAGCGGAACCAACGTCGGAAATCGGCGTTGAGATATGAGGTAGCGTCATGTCGTTCGTAGTAACAGTCTACGTGCCCGAAGCCATTGTTATGGCCTCCGATAGCCGCCAGACGCTCACCCTCAAGGGCAAGGTGGAGACCGTAAACTCCGACTTCACCTACAAGACCTTCCTCCAGCCCCGCCAGCAGGTGGGGGTGAGCACCTTCGGCCAGGCCGTGCTGGGCGGTGTGAGTGTGCAAAGCCGGCTGGAGCGCTTCGCTGAGGAGATGGTGGAGGAGGAAGACGACGTCGAGGCCGTGGCCCACAAGCTGGTGAGCCATCTCCACGACAAGTATCGGCAGGCCGACACCGGCTTCTACGTGGCCGGCTACAAGCGAGAGGGGCGGGCCAGCGTTCCCCACGTCTACTACTGCCACATTAAGAAAAAACTGGTTCACAGGCGAAACGTGAACCCCAAGACAAGCGAGGTCACCTACGGGGCGACCTGGGCCGGCCAGGTGGATGTCATCAGTCGCTTGCTGAAGGCCAAGCAGGTCGTGGGCCCCGACGGCCAGCTCGTGGAGATTGCGGGCGCCCGGATCAACTGGCACCTGATGAATGTGCAGGATGCCATCGACTTCGCCATCTATGCCGTGCGCACCACCATCGACACCATGCGCTTCGAGGCACGGCCCAAGAATGTGGGCGGGCCCGTCGATGTCCTTCTCATCACCGCCCAGGGCAGCCGCTGGATTCAGCGCAAGGAGCTCCACGGCCAGCCTTCCCTCAGCCCGGACGTGACCTAATCGCCGTTGGGGCGAAGGGGGTAGCAGGTTGCGTGTTGGTGTCTTTCTGGCCACCCTTCTCTTGCCGGCGACGCTGGTGTTCACCGCCTGCGCGCAGGAGGAAGGGGCCCCGCCGTCGCCCACGCCGGCGGCCTGCGCCCCACCGCCACCGGCGCCCCACCCTCCGGGATCGTCGCCACGCTCGCGGGCCGCCTGGCCGTGGTCGAAACCATCGTCGACGCCGCCCTTGACGGCGACCGCGCCCTCTTCGTCCAGGCCCTCGTCGCCGACGGCTCCTGCCCCTCGCTCGCCGTGGCCGAGCGACTCGCCGACGACCTCCTCGCCGCCCACGCCGACCACCTGCCCCAGTTCGGCTAGCCCCTATTCGAGCGTCGCGTGCCTTTCG
>JAIVWR010000066.1:0-6709 GCA_048636435.1 Acidobacteriota bacterium
TTGCGGGGACATACCGCTGCCAGGTGCCATCGGCGGCGAGGCCATAGCTGACGGCTATCTGGTCACTCATCTCTCCTACTGCTACGGCGGCTTCCTTGCTCTCCCCCGAGTAGCATATGCTGTTCCACCCGGGCGCCAAGGCCAGATCGCCTCCGTTCTGCGATGGCTCCTGCACCCAGGAGACGTACTCGTCCGCCAGGACGAACAGCGCATCACGGGGGCGAACGGTGCCAATGGTGCTCAAGCCCGGTCGGTCGGGGAACCAGCGGTCGTAGCCCACCTCCGATCCCGGCCGGTAGACGGCCAAGACATGGTCGCGGGCGCCTGCCAGCGCATCGTCCAGCGGCTGCTCATCGCCGAAGTAGCAGGCGTACGTCCAGCCGGGAGCCAGCGTGACGCCGGGCAGCCAGGCGACGGTGGAGAGGCTGCTGCTGTCGGCGTGGGCTACGTAGACGCGGCCGCTGGCCGAGTCGACGTCAACCGCCGACAGGCCTCCCTCAAGGCCAACCGCCGACGTCACTACGCTGGTGCGGGCGTCAATCACCCACATGCGGTCGTCAGAGCTGCTACCCACATAGATGCGACCGCTCGCGGAGTCGACCGCCAGAGCCTCGACCGAGCTGGGAACAGCGACAGAGTCGATAAGCGAGTTGTTGCTGCCGTCGATCACCAGAACGGTACCGCCATCAGCGTCACTCGCCTCCGCAGCGGAGGTGGCGACGTACACTCGATTGGCACTACTATCCACCGCAACGTCCCAAGCCTCAACGGACGAATCGCCAGCCAGGGGCAGGGTAGCAAGCAGGAGGTTGGATCTCCCATCGATCACCCCAAGATCGCCGCTTCCGCTACTGGCCACGTAGACGCGGCCCGTGTCGGGGTTCACCGCCACCGCCGTCGGCAGATCCCCCACCGCCACCGTGGCGATGCGAAGATTGTGGCGGCCATCGATGACCGAGACAGTGCCACTACCGCGATTACTGACGAAAACGCGACCCGTATTAGGGTCGGCTGCTATGCCCCAGGGTTCCTCGCCTACAGGGAGAGTAGCGACGACCTCATTGCTTTCGCCGTCTATCACCGTCACCTCGTTGCTCCCACTGCTGGCGACGTAGACCCTGTTTGCCCCCGCATCGACGGCTATGCCACGAGGGGCAGGACCGACGGCGATAGTGGCGATGACAGTGCCGCTGGCACCGTCAATGACCGATACGTTGTCGCTTCCGGCGTTCGCCACGTAGATGCGGCTGGTGCTGGAGTTCACCGCCAGGGCCACGGGCTGGGAGCCATCGGGCTCGAGGGTCAGCGTGGTCACTGCGGCTGCTTCCTCGGGATAGGCAGGTTCGGCGCGGGTAGCGGCCCCCGTCGCCAACAGCGTGAGGCCGACCAGAGCTAGTGCCGCAAACCGTGCTGTCAGGACTGACCCTCTCATACTAGGGCGCATACTGAGGACTATCGCTGAGCATCGCCCAGAACGCGCGCGAACTGGCCGAGCGCGACCCGGGCCACCTGTAGCAGATCCGCTGCTTGAACCAGTTGCTGGCCAAGGCGACTTGCCGAACCCCTAGCCGCCTCGCACTGCCCTCTCGATGTCGTCTAGATGCGTCGCGTTGTGGCCGGTGACCGAGGTCGCGAGGACCTCAGCGAGGGTGCCGGAGACACCCCAGGGCATGGTCACCTCCTTGGCCAGCAACTCGTCGCTGGTCGCCTCAACGGCGCTAATGCTGGCAGCGCAGCCCGACTTCAGCTCGGCGAGGATCTCTTCGATGGGCTTGTCCTCGCGGGCGCCCACCTCGCGGGCATTCCAGGCATCGACGTCGAAGCCGCCTTGGCCACCGCCGCCGGAAGAGGGCGGGCTGGCGGCCAAGTTGATGACGAAGGCCGCGCCCCCGGCCATTGCGGCCAGATGGCAGTAGGCCTGCTTGACGTTCCAGCCACCCTCATAGACCGTCTTCTGCCAGTCGGCGGGGGAGAGGCTGCCCGCTATGCTCCCCGCCCTGTCCGCAAAGGCGCCTACAGCCTTCACGATGTCCTGTTTGCTGGTGACCATGCTATGCCTCCTGATAGGCACCGTTCCCGACGGACGGTATGCTACTTCTGGCTCCACCTCGTGTCAACAGCGGGAGTCCTTCAACGAGCGGAGGGGTACGAACAGGCTGCCACAGGTCACCCAGCAGCGGCCTACATCCCCGCGAACTGCTTGATGCAGACGATGGAGCAGTCGCGGCCGTGGATGCGCTCTGCCGCGGCTATGGCCTCCTCGACGCTGGCGGTCGGGATGAAGCCCACGTGTCGTGGCACCGCCGGGTCCTCCGCTCCGGCCACGAACACGCGGGCCGCGTGTCGCAGGCGCTTCAGCGGGTGCGTCGCCAGTATCCCATGCACCGGGTGGAAGGCATAGCCGTTGCGGTAGCGCTCGATGTAGTCCGCTCGACTGGCGAACTCGTCCATGAAGCGGGCGCTGATCTCGTACGGATCGAGGGTCTCCGGCAGCACCCGCTTCCACACCTCCGGGTACGAGGGGTGGTGCTCCAGATCCCAGTCCTCTGGACAGGGCGTGGCCATGATCACTGAGCAGCCTTGCTTGCCCAGAGCCTGGATGTAGCCCCCCAGATAGCCAAGCCCGGAAGAGATCAGGGTTAGGATGGGGTTCATACGCGCGAAGGTGGCATATGGGCTCCAGGCTGGAAGCCCGTAGATCACCACGTCGGCGGGCTCGGCTGCGGCGCTCCGCGGCTGGTACAGCGAAGCCTGCACCTCAAGCGCTGCGGCCCGCGTCTCGTCCACGCCGCCCGCAAACACACGCCCGATGGTCGCCGGGTTGGCCAGCAACGTCTCCACCTTAAACACGCGTCGGCCCAGCTTGGACTCCAGATGCTGGCCCATCTCATCGAACACATCGTGCATCCGGTTGCCCCGCACGGACATCGTCATGCCATCTGGTGTGTGCGTCCAGCGAATGGAGCGCCAGGTGGACAGCCCAACGCAGACCGATTTCCAGCCGCCGTTGAAGCCCAGGTAGCAGGCAGCGTTAATGTACACGGTCAGGTCCGATTCCTTCACCAGGCGGTGAACCTCGACGTCATATCCATTGGGCGTAGTCCCCAGGTAGACGAGGTTGTCCGGGTCTTCGGCATCCTGGCAGGTCAGACGCGATCCGAAGCGCTGCACAAGCTCTTGCCCCAGGATGGACGCTAGCTCCTCGTGCGTCCACCTGCGGTGGAGCCCGTTGGCGCAAACGAGCGAGACGTTTTCCTCGGACACACCGGCTTCCGCCAGCTCTTCCAGGATCGCCTCTATGGCCAACCGCCTGATGGGACCGTAGGACGGCGCTGACGGGTCGTCGAAGGCGATAAGCACCCGCGCCCCGGGTCGAACCAGCCGGCCGACGCGGGGCAGGCCGAGCGGCTCTGCCAGCGCAGCGCGAACGGCCGCCTCTTGGTCTGCCACCGGCTCCAGACGGGGCCCCCCACCGTCGCCACCCACCAGTCGGGTGCGGTCGGGCAGGCTCACCTTTATGCTCGTGTCACCAAAGAACAGCGACTCTTCGATCATCACCCCGCCTCCTCTCGGTCTGCACCTGATTCTAGCGGGCGCCACCTGGTCAGGCAAGAAGTGTGCGGCGTCCCCAACCTCCGGAATCTGCGTCAACAGTCCCCATTGAAGACCCGAAGGCCCGCCTGCTTCCCCCTCAGACCGCGGTTGGCCGCCGCTGGCCCGCACATTTCGCCGATGCGGGGCAGCCCGCTCCGGAAGGCGCATCGAGCATGCGAGAGATTTCTGGCAACGATTTTCTATTGACACCAGCCCCCCCAGCGATAAGATGTTGCCCTGTGAAGTTCTCCTTCCGCCGCCTTTTGGTTCGCACGGACAAGGGGCCCCAGTTCCTCGACATCACCGATCGGGTCGCCAGCCTTGCCCAAGAGTCGGCCATCCGCAACGGGTTTGCCATCGTCTTCACTCGCCACACGACAGCAGCCGTTCGCATCAACGAGAACGAGCCCATGCTCTTGCGTGACATGGAGGAGTTCCTGAGGAAGATCGCTCCCTCCCATGTCTACTACAACCACAATGACTTCAACTGTCGCACCGCCAACATGAGCGACGGCGAGCAGCCCAACGGCCATTCTCACTGCCAGCAGCTCCTCCTGGGAGCGAGCGAAGCCATCCCTATTGTCGCTGGCCAGCTCCTCCTCGGGCAGTGGCAACGCCTCTTCCTGGTAGAGCTCGACCGGGGCCGAGAGCGGGAGGTCGTGGTTCAGCTCGTGGGCGAATAAGGTGGAACTGCCCGACCTTTTCGCCCGTTATCGTACCGAACTGAACGAGTATCTCCGTTCGGCCGTCCCGGAGGGCAGCCCGGCGCTCCTCTACCGCATGATGCACTACCACCTCGGATGGGAGGACGAGCAGGGCCGCCCCCTGGCCGAGGGCGCGGGGAAAGCTCTCCGTCCCACCCTTTGTCTCTGGGCCTGCCAGGCAATGGGCGGTGACTGGCGAACGGCCCTGCCGGCGGCCGCTGCCCTGGAACTGGTGCACAATTTCTCCCTCGTGCATGACGATATCCAGGATGGCGACAAAGAGCGGCGCCATCGACCGACCGTCTGGAGCCTGTGGGGCCAGCCCCAGGCCATCAATGCGGGCGATAGTCTGCTGATCCTAGGCCGTCTTGTCATGCTGCGATTGGAGGAGCGAGGCGTGGCCCCGGCCAAGGTCATCGAGGCCTGTCGCGTGCTGGACGAGGCCTGCCTAACGATGATCAAAGGACAGTGCCTGGATATCGGCTTCGAAGGTGAGCGGGAGGTGAGTGTGGAGGCCTACCTGGACATGATCGCTAAGAAGACCGGCGTTCTCCTGGGAGCCTCCCTTCATCTGGGCGCCCTCGTGGCCGTCGATGACGAGCCGACGGTGAGCCGCTTCGCCCGCTGCGGCTACCTCCTTGGCCTGGCGTTCCAGATTCGCGATGACATCCTGGGCGTCTGGGGCGCTGCCGATGTCATCGGCAAGCCAGTCGCGGCCGATATTCGCCGCCGCAAGAAGTGTCTGCCGGTAGTCTACGCTATGGCCGTGGCCCAGGCTGAGGAGCGCGAGCAGTTGCTCCGGCTCTACAGCCAGGGGACGCCAAGCGACGAGGACGTGGGTACTGTGCTCCAGTTGCTGGACAGCCACAGAGCCTACGACTACTGCCAGCAGATGGCCCAAGAGCGTATCGAGCAAGCCCTGGCGGAGCTGGCGCCGGTGGACATGGAGCCGACAGCTCGGCACGAACTCGAGGCGGTGGCCAGGTTCCTGTTGGAGCGGGAATTCTAGGAGCGTGGCGAGCCCGCCGACATCGAGGGGAGTTGCATGGCCGGACAACCTGTGGAGCTAGCCCTGAAGCTGACCCGCTACCTTGTCGAGAACAAGATTCGAGGGCGGCGCCGCTTTCCCCTCACCATGATCCTCGAGCCCCTGGAGAAGTGCAACCTGGCCTTGCCAGCCCTCGCTGACGCCGCACAGCGATCCCTCCTCGCCTCCTGGTACTCTAGTCCTTGACCAGGCCCAGGGGCACCACGTAGCGGCCCCAGCTCTCGTTGATCACCAGCGCCGCCGAGGCGTAGAGCGCTGAGGCGGCACACAAGATGCCTTCCCAACCGGCGACCTTCATCACCGTCTCGTTGTGCTCGCCCCAGGCCAGCAGGAAGAACAGGATGGTCAGGCTGCCGAACACCACCTGGAGGGCACGCGAGATCTTCAGGGTGCCGATGAACATGTAGGCGGTGAACAGGCCCCAGGCGCCGAGGAAGACGCTCAGACCATTCTTGGGCACCGGCTCTACCACCCCCGTGTTCTCCAGGATGATCATGAGGCCCAGCGCCATCCAGAAGGCACCGAAGGAGGAGAAGGCGGTGAAGCCGAAGGTGTTGTTCTTCTTCATCTCCCACATGCCTGCCAGGAACTGGGCCAGGCCGCCGTAGAGCAGCCCCACCGGCAGGACCATGCCGATGCTCTCCTTGGCGATCAGGTCAGCGTTGACGATGTTGAGGATGAGGGTGGTCAGGCCGAAGCCAGCCAGGCCGAGGGGGGCAGGGTTGGCCAGCTTCTCCCTGACCTCAATGCTGGCGCTGCTCTTGAGCTGGTCTAGTTCCCGCCGCATCTCCTCCAGTCGCTGGCGGAGGTCTTCCGCGGATAGACTCATCGTGGGTTCCTCCTCTCTAATAGGAGCGCCGCGTTCGGATCATAGCCGTGATCTGCCACTCGTAGAAGGGGCCGCTCCTGCGGCACTGCTCGCTCCCTTCCCCCGGGTGGTACATTAGCCACCCCCGGGAGAGCAAGAGCAGGGCTTCAGGAGTCCATTAGGAACTGCTTATACAGATTCGGAAAGTTGCTGACGACGCACAAGGCCGCGCGTCGGGCACAGGGGTTCGCTGCCATCCGCTCAGGGCTGGCCGCTCAGGGTGGCCGTGCCCTCGCCGAAGGTTATCGTGAGCTGATGTTCAACGTCGATGTGATCCAACTGATCGTTGATCACGTCCTTTATGAGCCCCTCGAGGCCGCCGGTGACGAAGCCGGGCACCTTTCCGACGTCAATGTCGAGGTCATCGACACGGGGATGCGCGCCGCTAAGGTCCACCTTGCCGGAAGCCTTCACGTCGAGGTCCAGGCCCGCCACAGCGCTGACCTTCCCCGACGCCGACGGCCCATCGGAGTTGAAGCACACCTTCAGGTCGTC
>JAIVWR010000067.1:0-6664 GCA_048636435.1 Acidobacteriota bacterium
TTTCCACCTGGACCGGGAAATCGTGGCTGTGAAGGACGGGGAGAGCATTAGCCTGGGTAACATGAACCTGTCCTTCGTGGAGACCCGGATGCTCCACTGGCCGGATAGCATGTTCACCTATCTGGCCGAGGATGGCGTGCTTTTCTCACAAGACGCGTTCTCGATGCACCTTGCCTCCAGCGAAAGGTTTGACGACGAGATCAGTGACGACATCCTGGACTACGAGGCAGCCAGGTACTTCGCCAATATCCTGCTGCCGCTTTCTTCCGCTGTCGTCAAGTGTCTGGAAAAGATGCGTAGCCTTGATATCACGATGAGGATCGTAGCAACGGACCACGGCCCGATCTGGCGGAAGGACGTCAACAGGATAGTGGAGCTATATTCCAGATGGGCGGCTCAGAAACCGACGAAAAAGGCGGTGGTCGCGTACGACACGATGTGGCAGAGCACCGCCATGATGGCCCGGGCGATCGGTGAGGGGCTCAAGGCTGGTGGAGCAGACGCTAAGCTGATGCCGCTGCGGGCGTGTCACCGCAGCGACGTAGCGACAGAGATACTCGATGCTGGCGCACTCCTGGTCGGCACCCCGACCCTCAACAACAACCTGTTTCCTACCGTTGCGGATGCCCTGACCTATCTCAAAGGGCTGAAGCCGCGGAACCTGATTGGGGCGGCCTTCGGCTCATACGGCTGGAGCGGGGAAGCGGTTGGACAGGTGGAGGACGTGCTGAGGGGGATGAAGGTCGACCTGATAGGAGAGAGCATCAAGGTCAAGTACGTCCCCGACGATGAAGCCCTTGCTCGGTGCTATTCCCAGGGAATGCTTGTCGCGGAGAAACTGAGGGAGCTCTGCCAATAACAGGAGGAGAGAGCAATGAAGGCATTCGGTTCAGTTGACGAGATCCTGGACTTTGCGATCGGGAAGGAAGAGGAAGCCGCCCAGCTATACACTAGCCTGGCCCGCCAGACGAAGAAATCGTGGATGCGCCAGGTCTTCGAGGAGTTCGCCAGCGAGGAGCTGGGGCACAAGGCCAAGCTGCTGGCAATCAAGCAGGGCAAGCTCTTGCTGCCCGCGGCGGAGAAGGTCATGGACCTGAAGATCGCGGACTATCTGATGGACGTCGAGGCCAGCCCGGGTCTCGATTACCAGGATGCACTCATCTTCGCGATGAAAGAGGAGAAGGCGGCGTTCAGGCTGTACAGCGACCTCGCCGCGGCGACCGACGACGACACGCTGCGCGCGACTCTACTGACCCTCGCTCAGGAGGAAGCCAGGCACAAGCTACGGTTCGAGATTGAGTACGACGACCATATCCTGACCGGGAACTGAGACTAGCGGGACCGATGCCTGGAGGAGTGACGCACGACTCAGGCGCGGCCGGTCGCGGGCTGGCTGCCCTTCAGAAGTGAGAGTGCGGGGCCTGTTCAAGCTCCCGACGGGAGGGAAGCATGAGCGAAGTTAGGGGCACCCGAAGCGAGCGCGACTCCATGGGCCCAGTGCGGGTCCCGAAAGAGGCCTACTACGGCGCGTCCACAATGCGCGCCGTCCGCAATTTTCCCATCAGCGGATTGCGATTCCCCCGGCGGTTCATTCGCGCCCTGGGGCTCATCAAGCGCAGCGCGGCCGAGGTAAACGCAGACCTCGGCCTTCTGGAGCCGAGGCTGGCCGAAGCTATCGCCCGCGCTGCCGACGAGGTCGCCGAGGGGCGTCTCGACGACCAGTTTGTGGTCGATGTCTTCCAGACGGGGTCGGGGACTTCGACCAACATGAACGCCAACGAGGTGATAGCCAACAGGGCGGCGGAGCTTCTGGGAGGCCGGCGGGGATCGAAGCTGGTGCATCCGAACGACCACGTCAACCTCGGGCAGTCGTCCAACGATGTCATCCCTACAGCCATCCACCTCTCGGCGCTTCTGGCCATACGAGAGGAGCTGGCGCCGGGGCTGAGCGAACTGCGGGCGTCGCTGGCGGCGAAGGCGGAGGAGTTCTGGCCGGTGGTGAAGACCGGGCGGACACACTTGCAGGACGCCACGCCCATCCGCCTCGGCCAGGAGTTTCAGGGGTACGCCGGGCAGGTGGCGCGCGCCCTCCGGCGGCTGGAAGGGGCGGCGACGGAGCTGGAGGAGGTCGCGCTGGGCGGCACTGCGGTGGGCACCGGCCTCAACACCCATCCTCAGTTCGGGGCGCGGGTGTGCGAGCGCCTCTCGGCGGCCACCGGCCTGGCGGTGCGCGAGACCGATAACCACTTCCAGGCCCAGAGTAACCTCGATGCGGTCGTGGGGTGCAGCGGGGCGCTGAGAGCGGCCGCCATCGCTCTGCTCAAGATAGCGAACGACATCAGCTTGTTGGGCTCGGGGCCACGAGCCGGTCTCGGGGAGCTGACCCTTCCGGAGGTTCAACCGGGAAGCTCGATCATGCCTGGGAAGGTCAATCCGGTTATTCCCGAGGCGCTCATCCAGGTCTGCGCCCAGGTGATAGGGAACGATGCGACGGTGGCCGTCGCCGGGGAGCGCAGCTTCTTCGAACTGAACACGATGATGCCCGTCGCCGGCTACAACCTGCTCCAGTCGATCGAGCTGCTGGGGGCGGCGGCCAGGAACTTCGCGGAGCGCTGCGTCGATGGTCTCCAGGCCACGGAGAGGGGACCGGAGCTGGTCGAGAGGGGGCTTGGCATAGCAACGGGTCTGGCTCCCATTATCGGCTACGACGCGGCGGCAGAGATAGCGAAAGAGGCGGCAGGCAGCGGGCGCACCATTCGAGACGTGGCGCAGGAGCGCACGGAGCTATCGGACGAGGACCTGCAGCGTGCCCTCGACCCTAGCTCGATGACCGAGCCCGGGCTGGAGAGGAAGGGAGACTAGGCTGGCAGTCCGCTGCGGACGGGAGCAGGCAGCGGAAGGGCAGCCCGAGACGACTATCGGTCTAGCGGACGGTCTCAGTCCCCGGCCATCTCGTCCACCTCTTCGGCACCCTCCGCCAGGAGCTTGTCCTCATCGGCCGTCAGGATGCTTATCAGGCGGGCGAATTCGCCAACATGGACGCGCTCTTCGTCGGCGATGTCAATGAGGACCTTCTTGGCCAGGGGATGATCGGTGGCATCGGCGTGGGCCATGTAGAGGTGGACCGCCTCATGCTCGGCGGCGAGGTCCAGGCGGATGGCGCGTATCAGCTCTGCGAGGGTGAGCTTGCGATCGGGCACCATACCACTGAAGGGATTGAGGAACTCGGGCATTTCTTCACCTCCTCTGGTTGTTTTTCGTATGGCATCATGATACCATCTCCCCCACTGCGCATGCAGTTCAGCGATGGCATCCCTCCCTCATCATATGAACGAAGGCTTCCTCAAGGTCGCCGACCGCTGTCTCTCTCAGAGAGAGGAGCTGGTGAATTGGCCGGAGTGGGGCGACTTCGTCCTGGCCGAGGGGCTCATAGCTGCAACCGATGTCTCCGGCCGCCAGGACTACCTCGAGCTGGCCAGACAGATCCTCGACCTCCGCATGGAGGCGCTGGACGGGCGCCGCCACATGGAGGCGGTGGCCAAGCCGGTCAAGACGCCCGCAGGGTTCACGCCGGAGACCAGAATAACCTTCGGCCGCTCAGCGCCGGTGATCATGTGGTTCGGCCTCGTATCGCCGCTGGTGATGCTGTACCGGCGGCTGGACAGCCAGCGCTACTTGAGCGCCGCCGTCTCCCTCGCCGAGGATGTCGGCAAGCGGGCGCCTCGCGCGGCCGACGGCGCCATCTACATGCACCCGCTGGCGCCCCAGGCATTCGTGGACAGCGTTTACTTCGTCGTTCCGGGCTGGCTGAGCCTCGCCGAGGCGACAGGGGAGGAGCGGTTCCGGGAGGAGGCCGTCCTCCAGCTAGAGGCGCATATGGACAAGCTGCGAGACGATTCCGGACTCTTTTTCCATGCTTGGGACGAAAGGGCGGGCCAGCGCTCCGCCTGCCTGTGGGCGCGAGGGAACGGCTGGATGGCGATGACGCTGGCGGCCATCTGCGAGACAAGACCGGAGGGCGATGCCCTCCGGCAGCGGGCCGTCCCTCTCCTCCAGCGGCAGGTTGCTGCGCTGGTGCCCCTCCAGGATCGCAGCGGTCTGTGGCACACGGTGCTGGATGACTCGTCCACCTACCTGGAATCGTCCTGCGCCGCTGCCTTTGCCCTGGCGATAGCGAAGGGCGTCCGCTGCGGCGTCCTGCTGTCGGAGTTGCGGTCCGTTGCCGATCGGGCCTGGCAGGCTGTGCAGGACTACGTTTCGCCGGAGGGCGACTTCACTGGCGTTAGCGGCGGAACGCTCCCCGGCGACGCCGCGCACTACAATAGCATCCCGGTCGGCGTTGAGCGCTTCGGCACCGGCATTTTCCTGCTGGCCGGCGCCGAGCTGCGCTAGGGCTCCCTACCCAGCGGCCCTCTCTTTGGACTTGAATCCGACGTTGACATGGGTTCCGTCGCACAAGGGCTTGGTGTTGGAGTTGCCGCAACGGCAGAGGGCAACGGTCTTGCCTGGCACCTGGAACTCATTGCCGTCGGCATCAACGAGCTTCACGGGGCCCTTCACCAGATAAGGGCCGTCATCCAGAGGAGTGATCGTGGTCTCTGCCATGGGACACCCCTTCCTGTGTCTGCCTCGACACAAGCAGCGCAGCGCTTTCCCTGCGATCTCTGACTCTACCCGCCGCGAGTCTAGGCCAGGCGGCTTTCCACAGCCTCCTGGTTGATGTTCTTGAAGAACGCCTGGATGTAGTCAGCGCGCTTCAGGCCGTAGTCCAGCATGAAGGCGTGCTCGAAGACGTCCATGATGAGGATAGGACGGCAGCCCGCCAGATGGCCGGTCTCGTGCTCGTTGATCCACTGGTTGAGCAGCCTTCCGGTGACGTTGTCCTGGTAGAGTATGGCCCAGCCGATTCCTCGCATGGCGCCGGTGCCCTTGAAATCGGCCTCCCAGGCTTCGTAGCTGCCGAAGTCGCGGCTGAGCTTGTCGCCCAACTTGGCTGATTGGCCGAGGTCTCCCTTGCCGCCCAGGTTCTCGAAGTAGTACTCGTGCAGGCGCATGCCGTCGAACTCGAAGCCCATTCTCCGCTTCAGTTCGGCGTATTCAGGCGTGGCGAACTTGCCTTCCTTGGCCATCTGGCCAAGAAGGTCGAGCACCTTGTTGGTATTGGTGACGTAGCCCTGGTAGAGGGTGAAGTGATTCCTCAGCAATGTCTCGCTGAAGCCCTCCATCCCGATCAGGTGGCTGTAGTCCTTTGCCTCGTAGGCCATGGTCGAGACCTCCTTTCCTATTGCTTCGCCGCTGTGGGCAGAGGGTCTAGGCCTGGATACTTTACTGTTGGGTAAAATTTTAACACGACTGAGGGCATGGTCAAGATCATCGAGCAGTGGAGGGTTGGGCCGGCTCGGCGCGCGAGCTGCCGGAGGAGGTCTGCGATTGGTTCCGCGCGGCGTGAGGCGATGGGGGACGTTAGGAAGGCAGCAGTTCGGCTGGCCCCTGTCCAGCGTCGCTAGGCCTTACCGTTGGGCAGCACCTTAGCTCGGCAGGACGTAGATCGCCACCAGGGAGTAGTGCAGGGTGCTGCCGAGAACCACCAGCAGATGGAAGATCTCGTGGTACCCGAATACCCGCGGCCAGGGGTTCGGCTTCCTGATCGCGTATACGACGCCGCCCAGGGTATAGACCGCGCCGCCCAGGATCAGCAGCAGCAGGGGGCTGGCCGTGAACCAGGCCGCCAGCTCCCACGCCGAGATAAGGCCCAGCCAGCCGAGGACGACGTAAAACGTCACCCGGAGCCACCTCGGACTCGCCGGCCAGACCAGGTTCATGAGGATTCCGGCACCAGCGACTCCCCAGACCACGGACAGCATGCTGATGCCCCACGCGTTGTTCAGCACAATGAGGCAGAATGGCGTGTATGTGCCGGCGATCAGCACCAGAACCATCGAATTGTCCAGCCGGCTGATGATGGCCCGGAAGAGGGGCGTCCAGGTAATCCGGTGATAGCTCGCGCTCGTCCCGTACAGGAGAATCAGGCTCGCCGCGAAGATCGCCCCGCCGACATACGCCCGTGGGGAGTTCGCAATCAGCAAGAGCAAGGGTGCGCCAAGCGTCGCGGCGATCACCCCACAAACGTGAAACATGCCCCTTAGCGCCGGCCGTTGCCTGGGAGCGTCGCCAGTGACCGCGTGCATCTGCGGCTAACTACCTACCGCCGGCGGCCGGAGAGTCGGCGCCGTAGAGCAGAGGCGCCCCTTCACGATACACCACCTGGACAACGTCGGCGGGTGCGTCGCTGGAACGACTATCGAGGATCGCGGGTTCCGAGCGATCATCGCTCCGTCGTTCGCCGACATCTTCCGGGGCAACTGTCACAACGTTGGGTTGCTCCCGATCGTATTGACCGACGACGAAGTCGCCCGGCTGACGGAACTCGCTGAGGACCCATCCAACGAGATCACGATCAACCTCGCCGCACAGACCGTGACGTCCGGAGATCTTCATGCCACGTTCGATATCGACCCCGGGATCAAGAATCGCCTCCTCAACGGTCTCGACCCAATCGCCATGACCCTGGAACACGCCGATGAGATCGAGACGTTCGAGCGGTCGAGACCAGCGTGGAAACCAAGCCTGTCGGCAGTACCGAGTACTGAGTACTGAGTACTGA
>JAIVWR010000068.1:0-6658 GCA_048636435.1 Acidobacteriota bacterium
CGCCGACGACCTCACTCTCACCGCCAGCATCGATGGCGAGGCTTGGGCCACGGCCATCATCTCCGACGACCGCTACACCATAGACATACCCCAGCACACACCGGAGACGCCACCCTGCTTCCCCGGCAGCGGCACCATCGTCTTCACCCTGGACGGCTATACCTGCATGCCCGCCGAGGAGAGAGAGGGGACGGGGTGGGTCGCGTTCGGCTACCGCTCTTTCGCGCCGGGCCTCCATGATGTAGACCTCGTCTGCCTGCCCACGCCCTCACCAGATGATGCCACCAGTGACGCAGCCCTGGCTGTTGACGGGCCGGACGGCAGTCTGGAAGCCGCCGCAGCCGATCTGCAGTCCTGGCAGGCGCAGCTCGATTCCGCCTGGGCCGCCAGGGTCGCCTGGGAGCAGACGCTCGACGGTCTCCCCATCCCTGCCTACCGCGCTCAGGCCCATCTCTGGCTGGCAAAGATAGACCAGGCATTGCTGATCCATAGCGAGGGAGCGCCCGCCCCCGATAGCTTCTATGCCCTGCAAACCGAAGCCTGGCTCGAGGACCAGGCCGCCGTCCCTCCTGGCGGGCCCGAGGACATCACGCAGGCGTCTGCCGCCCCTGACTGGGACGCAGCTGAAGGATGGCTGACCTCCCTCTGGGGATCCGAGGCGCTTCCGCCTGGGCCCTCGCCCTTCGACTCAACCGCCTGGCAGTCGGGCCAGGAGTTCCACCAGTCGGGCCTGCAGCGCGAGGCCACCGACATCTTGCTCCGCCTCATCGATGAGAACAGTTTGCAGCCCTGGAGCCTCTACCGTCTGGCCCGCGCCTTTGACGACCTCGATATGCCCCACCTGACCGCCCGTGCCGCTACCCGCCTGCTCTGGAAGGCCAACAGCCCCCTGGAGCAAACCCCTCGCGCCCTCGTGGAGCTGGCCTACCCTCTGGCCTACCCATCCCTCGTCCAGGCAGCCGCCGCCGAAAACGACCTGTCGCCCCTTCTCCTCCTGGCCCTGATCCGCCAGGAGAGCTTCTTCGATCCTCTGGCCGTCTCGCCCGCCGGCGCTCTCGGCCTCACCCAGGTCATGCCGCCTACCGGCCAGGACATCGCGGCGGCACTAAACCTTGAGGACTTCTCGATCCCAGACCTGCTGCAGCCGCAGCTGAGCATCCGCTTCGGTGCCTACTATTTGCGCAGCCAGCTCGATCTCTCCTCCGGCAACCTCCTCTTCGCTCTGGCTGCCTACAATGCCGGCCCGCACAACGCCACGCGCTGGAGCGAAAGCGTTCCCACCCCAGACATCGACCTCTTCATCGAGATCATAGACTTCGCCGAGACCCGCAGCTATGTGAAACTGGTGCTCGAGAACTATGCCGTCTATCGTTTCCTCTATGCCGACGCCGACCAGCCCACCCTCCCGACAGAACCTGAGGAACTCCCGCAAGGCCCCTGAGTCCAAGGGCTCCCGCCAGCGGCTAGCTTGACCAATTACACCCGATACTTTACCTCTTACGGACAAAAACGGCCATTTCCTCAAGAACCCTCTCCAAAGCATGTAACATTCACTGAACAATAACGTCAATTTGATATGGATAGTATCCACAGATCAATGAGGCGGATTTGATATGTAAAGTATCCACGGATCAATAACGCCGACTTGAGGTGGAAAAGACAAAGAGTACGTGAAGGGAGGTGGTCGCACAAAGACACAACGACTCGTGCACCATTCACTCCGGCCAACGGGGAAGGTACCAAACGGGTAAGTCTTGAGGATCGTCTACCTCAAACCTAAGGCACCTAAAGGAGGAACGCTAAATGCGTGGTAGACTGACAAGGCTGTTCCGCAGCCTGCACAAGAGAGAGGAAGGCATCACTGGCCTGGAGACGGCCATCATCCTCATCGCCTTCGTCATCGTCGCCTCCGTGTTCGCCTTCGTGGTCCTGAGCACAGGTCTGTTCAGCGCCGAGCGCGGCAAGGAGACCGTCTTCGCCGGCCTGGAGAAGGCCCGCGGCAACCTCGAGGTTCGCGGCGCCCTCACCGTCACCGACACCGACACCGACGGGGACATCGACGACCAGGACGTCATCCAGTTCAACGTAGCCCTCGCCGCCGGCGGCTTCCCCATCAGCCTGAACCCGGCGGCCTACGTCAACACCGTTGTCATCAACTGGATCGACGCCCAGGACCGTGTGGCCAACGTCACCTACACCGTCACCTGGATCCTGGAGGACGGCGACACCCTCCTGGAGAACGGCGAGCTGGCCGAGATCAGCGTGAGTCCCCCCGCCGGCAGCACTCTCATTACGAACGAGATCTTCACGCTGGAAGTCATCCCGCCCTCCGGCGGCACCAATCTCATCAACCGCACCATGCCCCCGGCGATCGACGAGGTGATGGACCTGCACTAGGACGACCGCTTTGCTGATGCTGGGCTGCGGCACACTGACGTAAGCCGTGTGCGCGGCGTAGCCCGCAGCCCAGCGCAGCACCCCCGGCCATCGGCACTCTAGGCGATCGACAGCCCCAAACCATCCACCGCAGCTGGTCGACCACACTGCCACCAGCACGACCGTTAGTCGACCCTGTCCGGCTAAGGCTCTTCAGGCTGCTGAAGCTGGCGCAGCCGCCCATGCGCCTCACCACCTCCGGTTCACACGCGTGACCCCCACGTGCCCGTCACCCAAGGCTCAAGGGAGCGATGGGCCCGCCGCCGCCAGCCGCACTTGCCCTCTCACCCCCCCAGGGCTTTACAGCTTACGGGCCCAATCGCCGCTTCAACCCGGAAAACCCCGCAACGACCTGTAACATTGACAGGTCAATCGCGTCCATTTGATGAAGAAGTCGTGCATAAGTGATCACGAACGCCTCCGGCGCGCTTGCCCGCGGCTTTCACTGCCCACTGCCAGCAAAGCAGAGAGCCTCGGCAGAGCCGGAATGGGAGTAGACATCATGCAGGCTTTGGTAACTAGCCTCGAACATCTCGACCGCCGCCTTGCCAGTGGTGACGCCCAGGTCTGCGTCATTGGCCTCGGTACGGTGGGATTGCCGCAGCTACTGGCCGCCGCTGAGGCCGGCTTCCCGACGGTGGGGATCGACATCGACACCACCGTAACCGACAGGATCAATCGCGGCGTGAGTCCGGAGGTGGACACAGACCCCGAGCTTCTCCGGCAGATGGTTGCCGGCGGAAGATTGAAGGCCACCACTGACTTCGACGCTGTCTGCGACTCCGATTGCGTGGTGTTCTGCGTCCCAACATCCTGGTCCCCGGAGGCTTCGCCCGATCTCTCGGCTGTGACCAGCGCTGCTCGAGAAGTCGGCCGGCGCTTACGCAGCCCCAAGCTTATTGTTCTCGAGAGCACCGTCCCGCCCGGCTCCACGCGAGAGGTGATCCTGCCCCTGTTGGAGTCAGGAGGGCTGGCGGTCGGCTCAGACTTCTGTCTCGCCTTCGCCCCTGAGCGCCTGGACCCTGGGAACACCAGCTTCTCGACACTCGACATCCCTAAGGTCGTCGGCGGCATCACGCCGACTTGCACCGCTCTTGCCAGTCGCTTCTACTCGCGGCTGACCATCGAAGTGCATCCGGTGTCCTCCCCAGAAGTCGCCGAGGCCACAAAGGTCTTCGAGAACACCTTCCGCTTCGTCAACATCGGCTTGGCTAACGAGCTGGCGCAAGTCTGCAGCTCCCTGCGCATCAGCCCTCGCGAGGTTCTGGACGCCGCCAGCACTAAGCCCTTCGGGTTCATGCGGCATTCGCCCGGCCCGGGCGTGGGCGGTCGCTGCATCCCTCTCGCGCCTCGCTATTTCCGCTGGACGGCACAGCGGCAGGGCGTTGGCTCCAAGATAACCGACGCAGCGATCGCGGTGAACGACCGCAGGCCAGAGCTCGTGGCGAAGGAGACCGTCGCCCGCGTACACGAGGCTCTCGCAGGACAGGCGCGGCCGGTGGTGCTGATCGTGGGGATGGCCTACAAGCCGGGGGTAGGCGATGTAAGGGGCTCTGTGGCCCTGCCCATCGCCTCTCTTCTTAAGGACGCCGGACTTCGCGTCCAGTATCACGACCCGTTCGTCCCCACCATTGCCATCGATGGAGAGCGTTTGGCCTCCCTCCCCTTGACAGAGGACTCGATCCGGAGCGCCGACTGTACTCTCATCCTCTGCCCTCATGACGAGATCGATTATGAAGCCATTAAGACGCATTCTCGCTGTGTTCTCGACCCCATCAACATGATTTCTAGCGGCTTGCAACGGGACCTACCGTCATAATGAAGCTAGCAACAGTCATCTTCGCCTTCAACGAGGAGAGGTCCATCGGCGGCGTCCTCGACCGTATCCCCGCGTCCATCGAAGGGATCGACCGTATCGACGCAATTGTGGTGAATGATGGCTCGACCGACCGAACCCGCGCCCTCGCTCTGGAACGAGGTGCGCAGGTAGTTTCTCATCCCGAGAATAGGGGCCTGGGGGCTACCTTCGCCACTGGGATCGATGCAGCGTTGCGTACCGGGGCCGACATCATCGTAAGCTTGGATGGGGACGGGCAGCACCCGCCGGAAGCTATCCCTCAACTGATCGCCCCCCTCCTGGAGGGACGGGCCGACTTTGCCACGGCCACGCGCTTCGGCGACCCTGCCCTCGTGCCCGAGATGCCGGTGGCCAACCGCTTCGGGAACTGGTTCATGGCCCGCATTACGGGGTTTGCCTGCGGTCGTTCCTTCACTGACGCTGCATGCGGCTTCCGTGCGTATTCCCGCGACGCTGCCATCAGGCTCAACGTCTTCGGCGCCCACACGTACACCCAGGAGTCGCTGCTGGACCTGGCCCGCAAGGGTGTACCCATGACCGAGGTGCCTATCGCGATCCGTGGCGTCCGCGAGCACGGCAAGTCACGCGTAGCCCATAATCTCGCCCGCTACGGCACCCGCGCCCTCGCGATCCTGACCCGCGGGGTACGAGATCGGCTGCCTCTCGCCTTCTTTGGAGCGATCGGCGCCGTCCTCGCCCTGATGGGCGGAGCCGCGGAGATGACGGTGCTCGCCAACTTCTTCTTGACCGGTAAGACCTCGCCGTACCAGTCCTTCACCATCCTGGGCGCGATCTTCCTGATCCTCGGAGCGTTTTCCTTCCTGATTGCCCTTCTGGCCGATATGATCAGCCGTATGCGCGAAACGCAGGAGACGATGCTGTACCTGGAGAAGCGCCGCTACTACGACGACTTGGCCCGCCAGCACACCCGCCTGGACGGGCAGCAGCAGGGGCCGGTTCCCCCGCATCTCGCCGCCGGCAACCGGGAGGTCTCGCCAGCCGTGCCCCTGAGAATGGAGTAGACCGTGGCGTCGGCAAGCCCCGCTGCGCGGCCCTCGCTGTTGGTGCTGACCAGCACATTCCCGAAAAGCATCAACGATAGCACGCCGCCGTTTGTGTTCCAGTTGTGCAGCCACCTCCTGCCCCACTTCGATGTGACGGTGCTTACACCTGCCGTGCGGAACGCGCCAGAGACGGAGACTCTCCAGGGCGTCAGGGTGCGGCGATTCCACTATTTCTGGCCACGCTCCCTGGAGCGCCTCGCCGACGGCGCCATCCTTGAGTGCCTGAGCCGAAGTCCTTGGCTCTTCCTTCAGGTGCCCTTTCTGCTTCTCCTGGAGCTGATTGCAGCCTTTCGACTGGCCAGGTCGACGCGCCCGGACGTGATCCATGCCCACTGGTTCGTCCCCCAGGGGATTGTCGCCGTGCTGGTGGGCCGAGTTCTCAACATCCCAGTGGTGATAACCGCTCATGGGGCCGACGTATATGGCCTCCGCGGCCGGCTATTGGACGCCTTGCGCAGAGCCCTGGCCTCGCGCTGCGAGGCGGTAACCGTCGTCAGCCGAGACATGGCGACGAAGCTTCCGCAGGTTACGTCCCGCCGGGGGGAGCGCCCGAGGGTCATGCCGATGGGTGTTGATACCCAGCGCTTCTCCGCTGGACCAGAGCGTGGTGAGGACTCGGACCAGACCGTGCTCTTCGTAGGCCGCCTGGCTAAGAAGAAGGGGGTGGAACATCTGCTCCGGGCTTTCCCTGACGTCCTCGCCCGCCATCCAGACGCCCGCCTGGTTGTCGTGGGCGATGGCCCCTGCCGCGGGGAGCTGGAGGCCCTTTCGTCGCAGCTGGGCCTGGCGGAGCGGATCCGGTTCGCTGGCGCCCAGCCGCCGGCGGAGCTTCCACGCTTCTACAGCCGCAGCCGCGTGTTTCTCGTACCGTCAGTAGTGACGATGTCGGGTGATACCGATGGCCTTCCCGTTGTGCTCCCCGAGGCTATGGCCGCTGGCTGTCCCGTCGTCGGCACATCCGTCGGCGGCATTCCTGATATCGTGGTCAGCGGTCGAACAGGGCTAGTGGTGGAGCCCCGGTCCCCGGAGGCGCTCGCCGCAGCCATCAATCAGTTGCTCCACCCCCCCGCCGAGGCTCAGAGGATGGGGTCTCTCGCCCGGCGTTGGGTAAGACGGAAATTCGACTGGCGCCAGGTCGCCAAGAGTTACGCAGACGTGCTGACGCAGGCGGTACGGGACGGCAACGGGAAACGGGGCGTCACCCAAGGTTGCCAGTCTGAGGTTACGCGATGTGAGCGAGGAGGCAGCAATGGCTGTGACGGCTGGGGGAGAGTTGCAGAACTTCTGGTCCCGCCAGACT